>JARLJN010000119.1 GCA_031291255.1 Gammaproteobacteria bacterium | reverse complement strand
TAATTCGTTGCCATCGTTGTTATGGCATTTATAAAAATAATTCATTGCCATCGTTGTTATTGCATTTATAAAAATAATTCATTGCCATCGTTGTTATGGCATTTATAAAAATAATTCATTGCCATCGTTGTTATGGCATTTATAAAAATAATTCATTGCCATCATTGTTATGATGTTCATAAACATAATTTATTGTTAGCGTAGGTTGGGTTAGCGCTTTTTGCGTAACCCAACATAACGTTATCTAAAATATAACTTGTTCTGCTGGCACATATTCTTTCGATAATGCATTGGCAACTGCTTTATGTGTCAACTTACCATTACAAACATTTAATCCATTCATCAAATGAGGATCTAATTGCATAGCTTTCTTATAACCTAAATTTGCTAAAGCTATGGTAAAAGGCAGTGTAGCATTATTTAATGCGAACGTAGATGTACGAGGAACAGCACCCGGCATGTTAGTTACACAATAATGCACTACACCCTCTTCTACATAGGTGGGATTCTCGTGAGTCGTAGGACGGCTGGTTTCAAAGCATCCGCCTTGATCTATAGAAACATCCACTAATACAGAACCAGGACGCATGCCTTTCAACATGTTTCGTGTCACTAAGCGAGGGGCTGAACCGCCTGGAACTAACACTGCACCTACGACTAAATCAGCTGTTTGTACATGTCGTTCTATGGAATCTGTGGTTGAATAAATGGTGCAAATTTTTGAGCCGAATTGTAAATCCAACTGATAAAGGCGAGCTAAGGATTTATCAATCACAACCACACGTGCTCCCATGCCTATAGCCATACGAACAGAGTTTGTTCCCACAACTCCACCACCTAGCACGACAACTTTTGCAGGCGCAACACCAGGAACGCCTCCTAATAATATTCCGCTGCCGCCGTTCACACTTTCCAAGCTATTCGCGCCCGCTTGTATAGCCATACGCCCAGCCACTTCGCTCATGGGAGCAAGTAATGGCAAACCGCCGTTTTTATCGGTCACGGTTTCGTAAGCAATCGCTATACATCCCGATGCTAATAATAATTTTGTTTGCTCTGGATCGGGTGCTAAATGTAAATAGGTAAAAAGAACTTGGTTTTCTCGTAACATTTTACATTCATTTAATTGTGGTTCTTTCACTTTCACTATCATATCCGCAACACTGAAAATTTCTTCAGCTGTATCAACAACAGTAGCACCTACATTTTCATAAGCCGAATTATCACAACCAATTTTTGCTCCAGCATTTCGTTGCACAATGACTTGATGACCATTTGCAACTAGCTCTCTCACACTACTAGGCACTAAGCCCACGCGATATTCGTTATTTTTAATTTCTGATGGCACACCGACTAACATAGTTATCTCCTACCCATTTTTATGGTTTTACAACGTCAACAACAATTTATTAATACGCTGCACAAACGTAGCAGGATCTTTTAATTGTCCGCCTTCCGTTAACACCGCTTGATCAAACAAGATATGTGTTAACTCTTTAAATCTTTCATCATCTGTTTGGTCTTTCAGTTTTAACACTAAAGGATTCTCAGGATTCAATTCAAAAATCGGTTTGATCTCTGCAACTTCTTGGCCTGATGCTTTTAACAAACGCTGCAATTGTAATCCCATATCATTGTCATCAGAAACCAAACAAGCGGGTGAATCGGTTAAACGATGTGACAATCTCACATCTTTCACGCTATCGCCTAAAACAGTTTTAACTTGCTTAATCACTGAATCAAAATCTTGTTTTGCTTTTTCTTCAGCTTGCTTATGCTGTTCTTTTTCAGCAGGATCTTCTGAGGTAATCTCATCAAGATTTAAATCGCCTTTTGCAACGGATTGTAATGTTTTACCTTCGTATTCACTCAAATGATTCACTAACCACTCATCAATACGATCAGATAAGAGCAAGACTTCAATTTTGTTTTTACGGAAAATTTCTAGATGCGGACTGGCTTTTGCTGCAGCAAACGTTTCTGCTGTGACATAATATATTTTTTTCTGTTCAGGTTTCATTCGTGAAATATAATCATCTAACGAAATATTTTGAACTGCACTGTCAGTGTGTGTAGAAGAAAAACGTAATAATTTAGCGACTTTTGCACGGTTAGCAAAATCTTCTGCAGGACCTTCTTTCACTACGTTACCAAATTGTTCCCAGAATTCTGCATATTTCTCAGGCGTGTCTTTGGCTAATTTTTCTAACATGTCTAATACACGCTTAACTAATGCCGCGCGCAATTTTGTCATCGTAGGATTGTCTTGTAATATTTCACGAGAAATATTCAGTGGCAACGCATTCGTATCAACAATACCACGCACAAAACGTAAATAGTTAGGCATGAAATGTTCAACTTGATCCATGATGAAAACACGTTGTACGTATAACTTTAAACCTTGTTGACGTTCACGATTCCACAAATCAAAAGGTGCACGTGCTGGAATATATAACAAACTAATATAATCTAAGCTGCCACCTTCAACTTGATTGTGTGACCACACTAATGGATCTTCAAAATCATGTGCTATGTGTTTATATAATTCTTTGTATTGCTCATCTGTGATTTTACTTTTTGGTAATGTCCATAATGCAGTGGCTTCGTTAACAGCTTCCCATTCTGTTTCTTTTGTATCTTCTGGTTTTGTATCAGGATCAGGAAGTTTGTGCATCATGATAGGCAAGCTAACATGATCAGAATATTTTTTAATGATGGAACGTAAACGCCAATCATTTAAAAATTCATCTTCGCCTTCTTTCACATGTAAAATAATTTCGGTGCCGCGTGTAGCTTTATCTACATTCTCAATGGTGTAAGCACCTTCACCATCCGATTCCCATTTCACACCATGCTCAGGCGTTAAACCCGCACGACGTGTAATCACAGTCACTTTATCTGCAATCACAAACGCTGAATAAAAACCTACACCAAACTGACCGATTAAATGCGCATCTTTTTTCTGATCGCCGCTCAGTCTTGCTAAAAATTCACGTGTACCGGATTTAGCAATCGTTCCCAGATTTTCAATCACTTCTTCACGGCTCATCCCTATCCCATTATCGCTAATGGTAATAGTGCGTGCCTTATCGTCAAAGCTCACTTTAATTTTTAGGTCAGGATCAGATTCATAAAGCGCGCCGTCTGAAAGCCCTTCAAATCTCAACTTATCGGCGGCATCAGAAGCATTAGACACCAACTCCCGTAAAAAAATTTCTTTATTGCTGTATAGCGAATGCACCACTATATTGAGCAGCTGCTTTACTTCAGCCTGAAAACTTAAGGTTTCCGCTTGAGTTTTAGTTGTCATATACATAACTCCTACTAATGGATTGAGAATGAGGCCTATATGGGGATGATTTGAGAATTTTCAATAAATCCGAGATGATGGAAACCCGGATTTTCGCTGAGCTCAATCCGGGCTACAAAAATTACTGTTTTTGCAGATGCATATCAGTGACATCCGCCTTCACTCTTGATCCAAATACGGTAAACATCACGTCACCCGTGAGATCCATGGTAGTCCCTGTAGAGCCCATGGAACCTTGTAAATTAGCATCGGGGGTTTGTAATACGACAACACCATTTGAGCAAGTGCCAGGTAATTGCATGGATTCATTTTCTGGACAAATACCATCATCTTTCTTGAGTTCTACATCCACGCTGTAGTTATTATCACCAGTTTTCACCACAGTTGCAGTGCCATGGTAATGACATTGAATGATACCCGCAGTGACTTTACCGCCGCCTGCCCACGTCCCTGCTAAATTTGAACAAACATCGCCATTGCCTGGAAGGGTAACCATGACATTAGCTTGAGCAGAAGTAGCCAAAAATAGAGCACTTGCAACAAAAATTGTTCTGAATTTCATGATAGATTTCTCCGTAAAATGAGTGCAGAGTTAACCTATTTTGATGAAGGGTTGTCAAGTAATTTCAATATTAACGATGACTTTGTTGAAACATGAGAGATTGCGACTTTCAATAATCACGCCAAAATTCTATAATGCATAGCACATACGAGGCCATGCAATGATTACTTCTCCCAAAACATTAGAATTAACGGATTTCACGTTTGCAGAACTGTTTACAGCAGAAGGCTTAAAACGTTTAGATGATAAATTCATTCATAAACTGAAAACGAATAATCTAGACCTATTTAACCAACTGCAAGCCTATAGACAACAAAATAATTTAACCCCTATACAAACAAGTGAACTCCTGCTTGCCTGTGCGCCGCATTTAGAAAAATTCTTAATTGAATTATTTAATATAGAAGAAGCAGCAGCGCTCGCACAAATTAAAACGATATCCAATAATCCTATTTCTATTTTCAAAAAATATTTTGTATTGCGCCGCGCTAAAAAACAATTACTACAATCTGCAAACTATCCATCATTTCAAGAACTCGATACCTGGCTGAAAACAGAATTACAAAAATCACCTTTACAAGCAGACGATAAAGAATTAGCCGTTGCTTTACTCGGTAATCATTACACTAACGATTTAGAAACTTACGCAACAGAAATCGAAAAACTCACGCAATGGTGTGTACAAGCGTTAGAAACACCAGACGGAAAAAATGCTGTTGCTGGCTGGGTAAGCTTTAAAATTCCCGAACGTTTAGATTATGCAAATCTCGTGCCTACGATTCCATGTGGGGCAGAAAAAATTGATCGCAAAATTTTAAGTGATGACAAATTAAGATTGCGTGATGGATTTAAATTAACTGATCCGCGCATGAATGCGAGAGAAATTCAAGATGAAGTGAATTACTGTATTTATTGTCATGATCATGATGGCGATTTTTGTTCTAAAGGTTTTCCTGTTAAAAAAGGGGATCCCACTCAGGGCTTAAAGAAAAATCCTCTTGATGTCACGCTTACCGGATGCCCTCTTGAAGAAAAAATTTCTGAAATGCATTTGTTAAAACGTGACGGACACACACTCGCAGCCCTTGCTATGGTCATGGTTGATAACCCCATGTGCCCTGCCACGGGACATCGTATATGCAACGACTGTATGAAAGCCTGTATTTATCAAAAACAAGAACCTGTCAATATTCCACAAATTGAAACAGGTGTTTTGATTGATGTATTACATTTACCGTGGGGCGTAGAAATTTATGATTTACTCACACGCTGGAATCCTCTACGCCAACATCAATGGGTAATGAAACCGTATAATGGCTTGAAAGTATTAATCGCTGGCATGGGACCTGCTGGTTTTACACTAGCTCATCATCTTTTATTAGAAGGTTTTGCAGTCGTAGGTTTTGATGGTTTGAAAATAGAACCCCTGCCAGAGCATTTAATCAATGCGCCTATACATCGCTTTGCAGATTTAACTGAACAATTAGATGAAAGACTGATGGCCGGATTTGGCGGCGTTGCTGAATATGGCATTACCGTGCGATGGGATAAAAACTTTTTAAAATTAATTTATATCTCACTTTCGCGCAGACCGTATTTTCAAGTGTTTGGCAGCACTCGCTTTGGTGGAACCGTTACCGTTAACGACGCATGGGAATTAGGTTTTGATCATTTTGTTGTTGCTGTAGGTGCAGGTTTGCCTAAGGCATTAGCTATTCCTGGCAGTCTCGCTCCCGGTATGCGACAAGCAAATGATTTTCTTATGGCGTTGCAATTAGGAAACGCAGCAAATAAAAGCAGCTTAACGAATTTACAAGTACGATTACCTGCAGTCATCATAGGAGGCGGTCTCACAGGTGTAGACACGGCCACAGAAGTACAAGCCTATTATATTGCTCAAGTTGAAAAAATATTATTTCGTTATGAAAAATTAATTCAAGTTCATGATGAAGAATACGTCAGAAAAAATTTAGATATTGCGTCTATTGAAATTTTAGAAGAATTTTTAACGCATGGCAGATTAGTACGTCAAGAAAGAGAGCGCGCTAAAGAACAACGCGCACAACCTAACTTTATCAAACTCATTAAACAATGGGGCGGCGTAACTATTGCTTACAGACGCAGTATGCAAGACTCCCCCGCTTACATCAACAATCATGAAGAATTAAAAAAAGCACTAGAAGAAGGGATTTATTATGCGGATTCATTAGAACCTGCTGCTGCCGAATTAAATCAACATGGACATGTAGAAACATTAGTGTGTCATAAGCGCATACGCAAATCACAAGATGAATGGGATACAACACAAGAAGAAGTAAAATTACCAGCACGCGCTATTTTTGTCGCTACAGGAACGCAGCCGAATATTGCTTATGAATTCGAACATAAAGGCACGTTTGCACGCTTAGGTTTTCAATACGAACATTATGAAGATGAAAATGGCGAGCTCACCGTTCCGCATGGCATTACACATTGCAAAGAAGAGAAGTTTGGCCCTTTCACATCTTACAAACAAGATGATCATCGAGTGAGTTTAATTGGTGACACACATCCTGTATTTCATGGCAACGTCGTTAAAGCCATTGCCTCTGGATTAAGAACCTATCCTAAGATTGTAAATATATTAAAAAGTAAACTTGGGAAAATTGGCAGGCCAGAAGAATACTTACAATTTTCAACAAAAATAAATGAATTATTTAAAGCGCACATAGTTTCGATTACTCGACAAACACATAATGTTTTTGAATTAGTGATACATGCTCCTTTAGCTGCTAAACATTTTCAACCTGGACAATTTTTTCGATTGCAAAATTTTGAAACCTTTTCTCCAAAAATAAATCACACAACTATGCAAATGGAACCACTTGCTTTAATTGGTGCTGATGTCGATAAAGCAAAAGGAAATTTAAAATTCATAGTCATAGAAAATGGCACTAGTGCGAAAGTGTGCTCTACCTTACGTGTCAGTGATCCCGTTGCGTTAATGGGCCCTACAGGCATACGGCATAAGATTGCACATGAACATGAATCTATTTTAATTTATGGCAATCAACTGAGTATTGCTCTATTACAAAGTTATGGAAAAGCATTACGCGCAGCAGGAAATCGCGTGATTTTTGTGGGTGATTTCAAAAATAAAGATGAAGTGTATTGCCAAGCCGAATTAGAAGAGTCTGCAGACAGTATTATTTGGGTGACTGAAACAGGCGACCCTATTTCTGTGAATCGACCACAAGATTATTCTTTCACAGGAAAGAGTTTAGATGCACTATTACTTTATGCGCACGGGAAATTAGATGGAAAAAAATCGCAACCTGAAATTCCTCTTTCTGATCTTGATGGAATATTTTTAGTTGGCAACAGTCATTTCCTAAAAAGTTTTCAGGAAGCACGCAATACTGTTTTAAAAGAATTTCTAATAAAAAATCCGCGCGTCTCTGGATCCGTTTATAGCAGCATGCAATGTATGTTAAAAGGTGTATGCGCACAGTGTTTGCAATGGCAAATCGATCCAGAAACTGGCAAGCGCACCAAAGCCGTTTTTGCTTGCTCTTGGCCAGACCAACCTTTAGAAATTATTGATTTTGCAAACTTGGATGAAAGACAAGTTCAGAATAAACTGCAAGAACAATTAAGCAATATGTGGATAGATTATTTGTTTGAGGAATATGCTGTAGAACGCGTGTAAAAACAACAGGAGGATGTTGGGTTTGTAAAGCAACCCAACCTACACCTATCATGTCGCCACCATCGTCATCCCATACAAGCGCCGACTTACCACTGCTGTCGTCCCGGACAAGCGCCGTCCACAGCTAAGGAGAGTATAACAGGGCTATCACGGCGCGCGTTCCGGGATCCAGTCTTTTAACTGTCTTCTCAATGCTGCTAAAAAACTAGATCCCGGATCGCGCGCCATATTAGAACAGTTATACTCTAATATTTTGTGAATGGCGCTTGTCCGGGACGACAGTCGTGGCAAGTTCGCCAGTTTTAAGTTCTATAGGATGTTGGGTTGCTTTACAAACCCAACATCCTCCTGTGGAAGGCGCTTGTCCGAGACGACACGGATGCCACATTTGTTATTTTTTCAACGCCAACGTCAACCCATCACCTATAGGTAACAAACTAATATCCACTCTTTTATCATTTAACAATTTCGAATTTAACTCACGTATCGCGATTGTATTTTCATCATCTACCGCAGGATCAGCGACTTTACCGTCCCACAATGTATTATCTATTGCAATCAATCCACCTTGACGCATTAACAAAAGTGATTTTTCATAATATTCCGAATAATTCAATTTATCTGCATCAATAAAACAAAAATCAAACGTTCCTGCTTCACCCTGCTTTATCAACGCATCTAGCGTATCCAGTGCGGGCGCCAAACGTAAATCAATTTTATGTGACACGCCAGCCATATCCCAATAACGTTTAGCCAACTTAGTCCATTCAACATTTATGTCACAGGCAACTATTCTTCCATCCTCTGGCAAAGCAAGCGCTACTGATAACGTACTGTATCCAGTGAACACACCAATTTCTAAGGTTTTCTTTGCATGCATCAGCTTCATTAGCAAACCCATGAACTGACCTTGTTCAGGTGAGATCTGCATTTGTGACATGCTCATCTTATGTGTTTGTTGCCGTAATTGGGTTAAAATCTCATGCTCACGCACAGACATTTTTTGTAAATAATCATTGAGTTGCGGTGTTAAGTTCAAAGTGACATCAGACATATTCATCTTCCTGCAAGGCTGTTAAACAGTTATAATCATCGAATATTTGGTATTCTGTTTTTGTAGCCCGGACTAAACGAAGTGAGTCCGGGGATGGATGAAACAGACCTCGCGGACACGGCGCCAAGCGCCTTTGTCCACGCTACAAAAGCTAAAGCCAAATGCTTACATACATTATACCGACTCACCCTTAGGAGTTATAGTTATGACAGGTTTAATTATTTTAATTTTAATAGGGCTAGTCTTTGGCTTCATAGTCATGACTTACAATGCTCTGATTGCAAAAATCGAATCCACACGCAACGACCAAAAACAAATTGATATACAACTAGACCGCCGTTACAAAGTCTTTGAATCCCTCATTAACGTTGTTAAAAAATACATGGATTATGAAAAAACAACGTTGAAAGATGTAGTGGCTTTACGCAGCCAAGCACAACAAGCGAAAGCAAGCGGTGATGAACAAGGTCGTATTGCAGCTGAAAATCAAATCTCAAAAATTGCCTCAGGGATTAATTTGGTTTTTGAACAATATCCTGACTTAAAAGCAAATCAAAATGTTATGCAGTTACAAGAAGAAATTGTTTCCACTGAAAATAAATTAGCTTACGCAAAACAATCTTATAACGATAGATTAGAAGCTTATAACGCTGCTCGAAAATCATTTTTCACTTCTATGATAGTTGCGATGTTCAAAGCAAAATTAGATGTAGAATTTAATTATTGGCAGCTGACCCAAGATAAAATTGCTGAGCAAGAAGACTATACCGTTAAGTTATAAACTGTCGTTGTATTTTTACATGGTGGGTTACGGCAAAAAACGCCTAACCCACCCTACATGTGCTCGTAGGGTGGGTTAGGTGCGCCCTTTGCACCGTAACCCACCGATTTGGCAGGATTAAAAAATGACACAACCTTTACAAAATTTTTCAGTGACTAGCACCGATTGGCGCAAGTCATTACAAACGAATAATCGTAAAACTGTGATGATCATTACACTTTTTATTAGCATTTATGTTTGTGTAGGCTTGCTTGTCGATATGTTTATGCTGTCTGCCAGTGTACAGCATGCAACGCTGTCACAATTATTTATGTATATTATTACGCTTCAATATTTTCCTATTGCCACCGTGATTATGATAGTGATCGCAACTATCTCTCTGCTAGTCACATTTTCATTTTCAGATCAGCTGATGTTGTTAGGCACTGAATATAGGCAAATCACACCTGAGACCGCACAAACCAACGAAGAAAAACAATTTTATAATATCGTTGAAGAAATAAAAATTGCAGCAGGCTTAAGTTATATGCCTAAGGTTTACATCATAGAAGCCGATTACATGAATGCTTTTGCAAGTGGTTACAGCGAAAAATCCGCTATGGTTGCTATTACACGCGGATTATTACTCAAATTAAATCGCAGCGAAATTCAAGCAGTAATGGCACACGAAATCAGTCACGTACGTCACATGGATATCAAAGTCACTTTGATGGCTTCTGTATTAGCTAATTTAATTGTTATGGTGTTAGATATGATGTTTTACAGTGTTGTATTTTCAAATCAACGTTCTGATTCTGATAATCGATCACGCAATTCCCTCGCAACTATACTGATTATTCTTAGATATCTATTGCCAATCATCAATATTTTATTATTACTTTATCTCAGCCGCACGCGTGAATATATGGCTGATGCAGGATCCGTAGAATTGCTGCGTGATAACCAACCATTAGCAAATGCGCTTCTTAAAATAGAACAAGATCACACCGATAATAAAGCTGTTTATTCTTCTGAATATGCACAAACTGCACATGAAAATGTAAGACGTGCAGCTTATATTTTTGATCCGGTACAAGCAGGGATAGAACCTATGACATCTATTGCAGATGCGTTTTCTACACATCCTAATTTAAAAGATAGATTAGCTGCCATTGGAATAAAATTTAAAAACTCATAATTTTATTTACACACTTATCATGCTATTATCAAATCTAAATCGTGTTAAGGACAACACTCATGAAACTATTCAAACGGATTTGTTATTCTGTTGCGGGCTTTTTTTTACTTTCTAATCTAGCCTATGCCACTGGCGTCCAGTTTGGTGTGACACTACCCTTTTTAATCAAAGGAAAAGATCCGGAAGGCGTACACGGCTATCGCGCAGTACTTTGGTATCAACCCCCTAAACTCATTTGGCCTAAATTTGAAATTTATTTTGCGGGCGGATATGGACATTGGTGGGCGCATGGAGCCACCGTTTATCGCAGCCTGAATATTTATGCAATAGCGCCTGTTTTACGATTTTACTTCTCGAAAAATACTTACATAGATCCCTATGGTGAAATCAGCATAGGTGCATCCTACCTAACAAAAACACATTTCTCTGATCGAAATTTAGGAATACATTATTCCTTTCAAGATGAAGTCGGAATAGGTGCGGCATTCGGGAAAGAAAAAAGATTTTATTTCACACTCAGTGCATTGCATTATTCAAATGGATCCATGGCATCCATGAACGCTGGAATAACAGTACCTTTAGTCCTCAATGTGGGTTATAAATTCGGTTAACTGGTTAAACATGTAGCCCGGATTGAGCACTGCGAAAATCCGGGGTAGGTTTTCAAAGATCCATGCCGGCAAACCCGGATTTTCGCAGTGCTCAATCCGAGCTACATGCCGTATCTTGACTATTCTATGATCTATAACCCATTTTGCATCAGTAAAAAACCCGACAATCTAGAACTTGCACGCCAATCCAGGTACACTAACAAGCAATTAGAGCATGGATTGAAACATGTATAACCGAACACCTATTAAGAATCATATACAAGAGATTCAACTTATTAATCAGCGTTGTATTGCTGTACTTCTTGTTATGATTATTTTAGTCCTATTTTTGATTTTACGTTTAGGCTATTTACAACTCTCCAAGCATCTTTTATACAACACCCTTTCACAACAAAACTCACTGGATTTGATTCCTATAGAGCCCACTAGAGGCTTAATTTATGATAGAAACGGTGTATTGTTAGCAGAAAATATTCCTGTATTCAGTTTAGATATTATTCCTTACAAAGTAGAAAACCTGCCAACCGCTTTAGCAGAAATTGGAAAAATCATTCCGCTAAATGATACGGATATTGTTCAATTACAAAAGCAATTAAAACAACACAGACGCTTTGATGAAATCCCTCTGAAATTAAAACTATCAGAAGAAGAAGTCGCTAAATTTGCAGAAAATCTTTATCGCTTTCCTGGCTTTGTTATTAAAGCTCGATTAATTCGCCACTACCCTTTTGATGCCAGTTTAAGTCATGTACTCGGCTATGTGGGAAGAATAAATATAGATGAACTCGATGATATTGATACTACCAATTACAGCGCGACAAACTACATTGGTAAATTAGGCATAGAAAAATATTATGAAGATGACTTGCATGGAAAAGTAGGATACGAACAAGTAGAAAACGATGCAAGCGGAGAGCCTGTACGCGTATTGAATCAAATTGCGCCTCAAGGCGGAAAAAATTTATATCTCACACTCGATAGTAAATTACAATTTGCTGCAGAAAAAGCGCTGGAAGGTATGCGTGGTGCTGTCGTTGCTATACAACCTAAAACAGGCGAAGTATTAGCCTTAGTTAGCCAGCCTAGCTATGATCCTAATGCATTCGTCTCAGGCATTAGCACACAGAATTTTCAAACCTTACAAGACTCACCTGATCGCCCACTCTACAATCGAGCGTTACGTGGACTCTATCCTTTAGCTTCGACGATTAAACCTTTTATCGCCTTAGAGGGTTTAAACTCTGGCATAACCAATCCCAGTTTTACTCTTTTTGATCCAGGCTGGTATCAATTAAAAAATAGCGAACATTTATTTCATGATTGGCGTCACCATGGTCATGGCAATGTCAATCTAAATAGGGCAATAACCTGTTCTTGCGATACTTATTTTTATGACCTCGCTTCGAAATTAGGCATACAACGCATAGATAACGTCTTAACTGAATTTGGATTTGGAGAGTTAAGCGGAATTGATTTAGATGAAGAGTTACCGGGAATCATCGCTTCTCCCGTATGGAAAAAGAAGGAAAAACACTTACCTTGGTATCCTGGAGATACTGTTTTATCAGGCATAGGCCAAGGCTACATGCAGGCTACCCCATTACAACTAGCTGTGGGTATTGCTACACTGGCTAATCGTGGACAACATTTCATTCCACATTTAATTCTTAAGCAGCAACAGCAAAACAAGACATACCTTCAGCAGCAAGCTACTCTCAATAACTCCATAGAACTCACAGATAAAAATTATTGGAATGTGATTATTACTGCCATGCAGAATGTCATTACTTCTTCTGAAGGAACAGGCTATCATCATTTTGGGCATACGTTATATACCGTTGCAGCCAAAACAGGTACCGCGCAAGTTTATACAAAAAAACGCAATGAAGCCGATGAAGATATTAATGATCAATTTAAACTACCTGAAAAATTACGCGACCATTCGCTCTTCATAGCCTTTGCACCGGTAGAAGATCCAAAAATTGCGATAGCTGTTGTTGTTGAAAATAGCAAGCTTGCATCCGGTGTGGCACGAAAAATTATGGATTACTATTTATTACAGGAACTCAAAGTCGTTCCTGCACAAATGATTCCAGGTTCACCACTTAAAAAAATGTTAGAACCTATTAAAAACAGTGTCGATGCAAGCGTTAGAAAATCCAATACAGGAAAACCTTATGCTCCTGGTTAATAACATTAAGTATCGTTTTAAAAAACGCGATATGGGTACACAATATCGTACATTTTGGCAATGTATACACATAGATGGTCTTTTACTCTTTGGAATCCTATTATTAATGGGGTTGGGTTTATTTATTTTATATAGTGCGAGCAACCAGGACATACAGGTAGTAGAACATCAAATCATGCATACCTGTCTTGCTCTAGTGGTTATGTTTATTTTCGCGCAAATTCCTCCAACAACATATCAACGCTGGGCGCCATGGTTATATATAGCTGGGATGGCGTTACTCATAGGCGTACTGATTATGGGGCACATAGGTAAAGGTGCGCAGCGTTGGTTAAACTTAGGCGCATTTCGCTTACAGCCTTCAGAAATAATGAAGCTGGCTATTCCTATGGTGCTAGCTTGGCATTTTCATAAAATTCATTTGCCTTTGCGCAACAAAACCATTTTATTTTCTGGCATCTTAATTCTCGTACCTGTCATACTCACTGCTAAACAACCTGACTTAGGTACAGCCATACTGCTCGTAGTTGCTGGCTGCAGCACATTATTTTTAGCGGGTCTGAGTTGGTGGTTTATTTTTTCATTAGCAACTGTCAGTGCATTGGCCGCACCTCTTTTATGGTATGTTATGCACGATTACCAGCGTCAACGCGTGCTGACTTTTTTAAATCCTGAACGTGATCCTTTAGGATCGGGATATCACATCATACAATCTAAAATTGCTATTGGATCCGGCGGGTTATTTGGTAAAGGATGGTTGCATGGCACACAATCTCATTTACATTTTTTACCTGAGCACTCTACGGATTTTATTTTTGCGGCTTGCGGTGAAGAATTTGGCTTTGTAGGCAGTCTCATACTTATTTTTTTATTTATGTTTATTGTCATACGTGGACTTGTCATCACAATGAATGCACAAGATACTTTTACACGCCTGCTGGCAGGAAGCCTCACTTTAACTTTTTTTGTTTCATTTTTTGTGAATATGGGAATGGTCACCGGAATACTACCCGTAGTCGGTATACCCTTACCTTTAATTAGCTATGGTGGATCATCCATGGTGACTTTAATGGCGAGTTTTGGCATTTTAATGTCCATACAAACACACCGTAAATTATTAACAACATAAGCAAACGGGGTCAGGCTTAACATATTGACTTAATATTGTCACAATAACAAATTGCTTTCGAATATTAAGTCAATATGTTAAGCCTGACCCCGCTTGCTTCAACATAATAGAGTAATATATGTTTAAAAAATCTTTAGTCATAGCATGCATTAGTTTAATCACTTTCTTTTATTCTTATACTGGAAATGCGGAAACAAAATTTGTTGACCGTCCTGACGTCCAAGCTTTCATAAAAAAAATGGTAATCAAACATGGTTTTCATGAAGGTCAATTAATAGCACTTTTTGATAAAGTCAAAATTCGACCTAGAGTCATGCAAAGTATCAAAGCTCCTCTAGAACAAGAAACTTGGCAAACCTACAGAAAAGTATTTATAACCAAATCGCACATTGATGGCGGTGTGAATTTTTGGAAGCATCATGAAAAAATATTAGCACGTGCTGAAAAAAAATATGGGGTACCTGCTAGCATCATAGTCGCAACGATTGGTGTAGAAACCAAATATGGAAAAAACAAAGGCGAATACCCTGTCATTGATGCACTCACAAATATTGCTTTCAGCGGATCACCACGCCAAGCTTATTTTAGAAGTGAATTAGAAGAATTTTTATTACTTGCACGTGAACAACATTTAAATCCACTCACCATCAAAGGGTCTTATGCAGGTGCAATAGGTCAACCGCAATTCATGCCTAGCAGTTATCGTTATTATGCAGTTAATTTTTCTGGAAAAAAGAAAATTGATCTTTCAAATAATATAGATGACATCGTTGGCAGCATTGCAAATTACTACCAAAAACATGGTTGGAAAACCAATGGGCCTGTCGCTGTACCCACCACACTGACTCATACAAAACATTCTTTATCATTAAATGAAAAAATTTCACAAAAGAAATTATATAAACATGATCTAGCACATCTCGGTTTACATACTTCATATTACATACCATCAAATCTCGTGGTAAATGCAGTTGAATTAAAAAACAAGAACAGCTATGAATATTGGATAGCCTTCCCTAATTTCCAAGTCATCAAACGTTACAACCCTAGTGATTTATACGCAATGGCAGTTTATCAATTGAGTTATCACATTAAATCCTCAAGAAGGAAAATACATCATGTATAAACAACTTAACTTAACTACGTTTCTAAAATACATAAGTTATTTTATCTTGGCATCCACTATATTAATTAATGGTTGCTCTTCTATGCATAGAAAAGACGGCCCTCCTTCATTTAATGTAGACGAAACAAAAATTCCTGATGCTGTACCCAAAAAGGAAGCTCGCGCTAAATATGGCAACATGCCGTTTTACCACGTATTTGGAAAACGTTATGATGTGATGCCTAAATGTGTACGTTATGAAGAACGCGGAATTGCTTCATGGTATGGCACTAAATTTAATTCTCAACGCACCTCTAGTGGTGAACGCTACAATATGTTGGCTATGACTGCTGCTCATAAAACATTACCTTTACCCACTTATGTAGAAGTCACCAATTTAAAAAATGGACGCAAAGTCGTTGTGAAGGTAAACGATAGAGGACCTTTTGAATCTAATCGATTAATCGACTTATCCTATGTCGCTGCAAAAAAATTAGGGATGCTAGGCCATGGCACTGCGCCTGTAAATGTCAAAGCTATTGATATTGATGGAGAGGCTAAACATCCTTACTTATTTGCTAAAAATACAGCTCGATCATCCTCTAATGCATCACACTGCATAATCATCCCAAAAGGATCAGGTTTATATTTACAAGTAGGATCTTTCAAAAATAAATCCTTTGCCGAAAAATTACAAAAAAAACTGATCGCACAAGTTCATAGTCCTGTTTTTGTAGGCTGGTCTAAAAATCTTTACAAAGTGCAAGTAGGTCCTATCAAAGATGTCACTACACAAAATCGCATAGTCCAACAATTAAAATCGTTAGGCCTAGCAAGCGCACGCATACATAACTTGAATGATCAAAATGATTTTGAATTGACCTAGCATGTAGGGTGGGTTAGGTGCGCTTTTTGCACCGTAACCCACCAGATCTAACTTCCTTCACACATAAAAACATAAATAAAAAACTCAAGGAAATTATATTTGGTGGGTTACGGTGCAAAAAGCGCACCTAACCCACCCTACATTTTTTCTCGATAGCTCTATGAGATACATGCGAAAACAAGGATGTTTTTAATGACCAACATTTTTATTTCTATCATAGCAATACTCATCACTATCTTACTTGTAGTCGGCATACATGAATTCGGACATTTTTTTGTAGCACGCTGCTTGGGCATCAAGGTTCTGCGCTTCTCTTTAGGTTTTGGAAAAATCTTATTTAGCTGGCATGATAAAAAAGGCACGCAGTACGCGCTCTCAGCTATTCCGCTGGGTGGCTACGTGAAGATGTTGGATGAGGATGAAGGTCATGTTCCAAAAGATCAAGTTCATCTTGCATTCAATCGCCAACCTTATTATAAAAAATTTCTTGTTGTAGCAGCAGGTCCTTTATCCAATTTTATTTTTGCAATTTTTATTTATTGGATACTTTTTTCAGTTGGATTTATTAGCATAGCCCCCATGATAGGTAAAATCACACCTCACTCAATAGCTGCACAAGCAGGCTTACAAGCAAATCAAGAAATTTTACAAGTTGATTCCAAACATACACCCAGCTGGACTAGCGTAGTCATGGAATTATTTTTCCATGCGGGTGATAAAAATATGTTACAACTCACAACCACTAAAATAAATGGCACTCAGTCTTACACACTTAATTTAACCGAGTGGAAAATTGATGATCTTAAGCCGGATCCTTTAAGCAGTTTGGGCATCATTCCCTATGAACCACACATACCTGCGATCATTGCTCATATCCAAGAGAAGTCACCCGCGGAACTCGCTAATCTTTTAGTGGGAGATAAAATAGTAGCCGTTGATAAAAAATCTATTTCTGACTGGCAGTCCCTCTCAAAAATCATCTCCGAACAACCTAACAAAACATTATTATTTACCATACAACGTAATAAAAAAATTTTAGAGATACCCATCAACATAGGAAGCACCCACAATTTATTTTATAAAAATCACGGTTATTTGGGTATAAGCCCTACATTTGAATGGCCAAAGAATTTATTACGCACAAACCAATACCCTGTTTTTTCAGCACTCTCACATGCATTTCAAAACGTAGAAACATTTACTAAACTTAACTTCATTATCTTAGGAAAAATGATTACAGGTAAAATCTCTTTGCAAAGCTTAGGTGGGCCCATCACTATTTTTGATACTGCTGGAACAGCTCTAAATCAGGGTGCTATATCATTCTTAAGTTTCTTAGCTTTTTTAAGTATATCTATAGGAACAATTAATATTATACCCATACCCGGTTTAGACGGCGGACATTTGCTCTTTCAAACAATTGAATATATCTCAGGAAAACCATTATCAACCAGAGCAATCAATCTATCCTATCGATTGGGAATGATTCTTTTATTTGTTGTTATGATGCAAGCAATCATCAATGACTTGCTAAGACTGTAGGTTGTACGCTTGTTACGTGTAGGTTGCATGTAGGTTGCATATGGGTTGGGTGTAGGTTGGGTTGAGTTCTTTTTACGAAACCCAACATAAGTGTAGGTTGGTTGATGCTTTTTACGAAACATAACTTAGCTACAATAAGTTATTCAACTTATCACGTATCACAAAATTAATTTGATCCACCTGAGCATCCCTATCATCTTGCTGTAATGGATACACAGCCCACAGACGAGAAATTTTTCTTAGTTGTTCTACTGTACTACCCTGTGCAGCAACATCAGCATAAGATTTTTTTGCTTCTGCAATCAGAACTACTTTTAAAAATGCAAAAAATTTGTGACTGATACTATCTAAAAAAGCAATTAACGTGCCTTTATTTTTTTCCAGCCTATGCACATAATGTAATTGATTCATATCCTGAATAAAGTCAGGAAGATTTCTCAATTCTAACCTATATGCCATTAAAGAAATTTGGATTCTTTCCAAGACAAAAATTAAAGCTTTATGAGATTCTGCAAAATTAATTGAATAATGAGATTTTTTACTGTTTGAGATAGTTTGATAATCAATAGCCACGTCTACCCATTGCGAAAAGCAATCCCACGTCTGCTCAATATTCTTAGGATACAAATCTAAACTTGCTTCGAATTCTCGAGTTGTTTGCTTAAGTTTAACTTTAGACATATCCATTAAAGCAATGGATATTTCTTGCATCATTGTACAATGTACGTCTGCATGGCTAGATGATGAGGAACTACTACTTAGCAACTTTTCTACTATAGGTTTATATAAATCTTCCATCAATATACAATAGCTATTATAAATGCCTTCATATAAATCATAACACGGTCTTTTTATTTCAGTAACAACAGCTGTCAGCAAATCTTTAGTATAATCTCGCCATTTTTCAGGGTAGTCATTAAGAAGCACATATTTTTCTAAATGTGTTTTCATGCTATATAAAAGTTTTTCTATATTTATTAATTTTATTGAATTAGCTTGCAACACTTCTTCGCTGATTTTATTTTTAATTGCTTGTGTTACTTCTGGATTTTGCAAACTTAATAATTCATTGATACATTTAATTTTCAATATGTTTTCAGCACTTAAATCATTTATCATTTGAACCAGTATGTTAATTTTTTTACTATGAATTGCATATGCTAATAGGCTTTGATGAACTTGAAATGAAATATTGAGATTTTCAAATTTAAATTTCTTTACATTCAGTGCTGTTAACAAAATGGCTGGATCATCTGCTTGCATCGCCATTTGAAGATGGCTGAATACTGGCTCTTTACCTAAAATTTCTTCAAAAGTCAGGTTAGCATCATTTAGCAATTTAACTAATACATTAAGCTCTAACTCAGCTGAATTTAAACCACCCGTTAATAAACTTATGCAAACAACATAACGCAATGCTGGGAGCAAACCTGCTGCTTCAAGAAAATTTACAATATAATAATTATAATTTTTCCCGGGTTCGATTTTCACGCCGTAATAAATAAAAATTGCACTACGTAAAGCTTGCTCTTTATTGTTTTCAGCAAGACTCAATTTTTCTAATATCACTTTGAATAAAGTGATATCCCAACCTCTCAATAAAGGTGCAGATGATGAGGAGGAGCTTTCTTGTAGAGACTTCACTTTTAAATTAGAGGAATAATGAATGAACCATTCATAGCTCTTGAATAATGCTTCAAATGCATCTTGATTTGCAGCAAGATCTTGAATGACGTCAACTGCATCAATTTGACGTAAATCCATCTCACAATAAGCAGTTAAGATAGAACTGGGGTTGTTATGCGATTGCATAGGTCTCTACTTTTTAGCTAAGAATAACCCGCTATAATGAACGTGAATCCAAAATACGTCAATAAACATGTACATAATTAAATCATTTAAATCATTTTATTTCACAAAAAATCCGCTCTTTTGATTTTATTTTTGAAAATCTAAGAAAATAAGCCTATAGTGCATACAAATTCAGGGGAGCCATATGGCTGAGAGGTTTCTAGCGAAACGACCCTTAACCTGATCCGGATAATGCCGGCGTAGGAAGAACAAATGAACCATCATGCTGCCCCAACTATTGTCGTTGAAAATGCTAGTCTAAAATTTGAAAATAAAACTGTATTTCAAGACCTAAATCTAACCCTGCAAGGCGGTAAATTAACATGCCTATTAGGAGCTAGCGGTGTAGGCAAAACGTCGCTGCTGCGGCTTATTGCCGGCCTTAGTGAGCCTGATTTTAAGGGTAATACTGCTCAAGCAGGAAACCTCATTTCTTATATGGCACAAACTGATCTGCTGCTGCCTTGGTTGACTGTGTTAGACAACGTGTTATTAGGTTCTACATTAAGAGGCTCTACATCTCCTCGTGAAAAAGCACATGAACTATTAGCCAACGTAGGTTTAGGCTCAGCATTAAATTTATTTCCTCGTGAGTTATCAGGCGGTATGCGTCAACGAGCCGCATTAGCACGCACATTGATTGAAGATACCAACGTTGTCATCATGGATGAACCCTTCTCAGCTTTAGATGCCATTACACGTTATAACTTACAAACTTTAGCCGCAGAGTTATTGCGTGATCGTACCGTTTTTTTAGTCACACATGATCCATTAGAAGCACTGCGCATTGCAGATGAAATTTATATTATGTCAGGCAGTCCTGCTTCATTACATTCACCCTTTACATTAAAAACTAAAACACCTAGAGAGATATCTTCAGAAGAACTTTTAGAGTTACAACCTATTTTATTTACTGAACTCTTGAAAGCCAGCGAGACTACAGTATGAATACATTATCTCGTGGGATCATACTTTTTTTAGGACTCATTTTACTGTGGGAAACCTTAGTCATTACATTCAGCATACCGCCGTATATTTTACCTACGCCTCTTGAAGTTTTTAACAGTTTATTCGTACATAAAAATTTATTATGTTCAGAAGCTATGACAACCATCACAGAAACTTTATTAGGTTTAATATTAGGAATACTATTTGGCTGCGCGACCGCATTATGCATGGTTTTCTTTAGACCCATCACATTATGGTTGTTACCTATTTTATTAATCAGTCAGGCTATACCCACTTTTGCAATCGCACCATTACTGGTTATTTGGTTGGGTTATGGCATGTCATCAAAAATCGCAACAACTGTTTTAATGCTATTTTTTCCTATCACCAGCGCATTTTTTGATGGACTACGAAGAACAGACAAGGGTTGGTTAGATTTAGCGAAAACCATGCAAGCAAAAAAGTGGCGTGTGTTTTGGTACATACGCATACCTGCAGCTCTGCCCTCTCTTGCATCAGGAATGCGTGTTGCAACCGCGATTGCGCCTATAGGGGCTGTTGTAGGTGAGTGGGTAGGTGCAAGCAAAGGGTTAGGATATTTAATGCTAAATTCGAATGAACGCATGCAAATTGATTTGATGTTTGCAGCCTTAATCACGTTGATAGTATTTTCTTTACTGCTGTATTTTTCTGTCGATAAACTGTTACGAAAATTAATTCCATGGCAAATAGAGGCTTAAATGAAAAAATTGTTATTTGTATTCTTAATCTGTTTTACCACATCCGTTTTTGCTGAAGATAAATTAGTTGTGTTGCTAGATTGGTTTGCTAATCCAGACCATGCACCACTTTTTGTCGCTCAAGAACAAGGATTTTTTAAACAACAAAATTTAGATGTCAAATTAATTGGCCCAGCAGATTCAGCTGATCCACCAAAATTAGTTGCCGCAGGAAAAGCGGATATTGCTATCACTTATCAACCTCGATTTTTAGAACAAGTTGAACGAGGCCTTCCTCTCATCATGATAGGAACTCTGATCAATCAACCACTAAATTGTTTGGTTGTATTAAGAAATCATTCAATAAATTCATTACGTGATTTAAAAGGAAAAAAAATAGGTTACAGCGGCGGCAGCTTAAATAATATTACACTTAAAATCATGCTAGAAAAACAAGGTATCAAAGTAGATGAGTTGCAACTCATCAATATACATTATGATTTAACACAAGCTTTGCTATCAGAAAAAGTCGATGCAGTGACTGGCATGATGCGAAATTTTGAATTAACACAAATGGAACTGAACGGTCATCCAGGACTCGCATTTTATCCTGAAGAAAATGGTATGCCTAACTACAGCGAATTGATTTTCGTGACTCAAAAAAATCTTGCGCATGACGCACGTTTACCGCGATTTTTAAAAGCATTAAAACTAGCTGTCACTTATTTGAAAAAACATCCTGAAGACTCTTGGAAAACGTTTGCAAAAAATCATCCTGCATTAAATGATGAACTCAATCATAGAGCGTGGAACAATACACTACCCTACTTCAGTATCGTTCCAGCTACTATTCAAGAAAAATCATTTATGCATTTTGCAGATTTTATGCAAAAAAATGGATTGATTAAAACAGTGAAACCCTTTAGCGAGTATGTGGCTTTGCAGAGCTAATGTTTGTATTTTCATATTCTAAATTGTCTGACTCTGAATTTGTGTTGGGCAATTTAAACATGCAATACACTGCGCAGCCCTTTTCTTTTCTATTTTTCAGATTTACGTTGCCATCTAGATAATTAACACAATTTATAAATTGTTCTAATCCTATTCTTCTACCACCTAGATAATCATCCCCTTTTTTCATATAATCAGCGCGCTTAGGCTGAAAAAATACGCTCTTAGATTGATTTTGAAAACCCGGTCCGTTATCTTTTATTTTTATAATTAGCTCGCGACTTTCATTCAAAGACACAACAATTTTTAATACCAAATAGCTATCTTTTTTTAAACATGATTGTGCGTAAGCGTCATATGAGTTTTTAATTAATTCCCCAAAATATACTTTAAAATATTCTGCTTTATCAAAACCAAACGATGATACCGAATCATTCACGAAATTAAATATCGTGTGCGTCACATTTTTAACATTATATTCACCTTTTTGAAAAGTAAATTCTCTTATGTTTTCCGTAATCACTGGAATGCTGATAATGAGTTCTTTTCGATTTTGTCTAGTTTGGCTCATAGTGCCTTTTCCCGCTATTCATTATGAAATTATAGTAAAAATTATACAATACCCAGATTTAATGTTCAACTAATGCCCATAATATACCTTTAATCAATGAGTTATATATAAAGATATGACTAGGGTCTCAATGATGAATTGAATCATTACGCTCAGACGGATACACTGCTCTACTTTACAGTACTTCGTTCTGCTTTACAGGAGTCATTTATGATATTTGCAATTTGCTTGTTAGTCGCACTACTCATTACAACCGTGATTGTGCTTTTTGTTCAACGCATGGGCCATCATTTTAAAGAAAGTGTTTTAGAAAAATTAAATGAGTTGCGTACCCATCAACAACAAGCATTGAGTGAACACAGAACAACATTTGATGAACGCCAATTCGACTCTTTAAAAATTTTGCAAGACACTTTGTTGAAAGGTGTGCAAGACACTCGCTTCAGCGTGAAAGAAGCATTGCATGATTATTCTGAGCAATTAGGTAAACGCGTTGAAACACTCACGCAAACAACAGATAACAGATTAAAAGAAATTAACGAACAAGTTGAAAAAAGATTAACGGCAGGTTTCGAAAAAACAACTGAGACATTCAGTGATGTCGTAAAAAGATTAGCGTTAATTGATGCAGCACAAAAACAAATTTCTGAACTCTCTGACAACGTTGTGGATTTACAAGGCATACTTAACGATAAACGCTCACGCGGTGCTTTCGGTGAAGTGCAATTATCTGCTTTGATTCGTAATGTGATGCCAGAACAACATTTTTCATTTCAACACACATTAAGTAATGGTAAACGTGCTGACTGCATTTTATTCTTACCTAATCCCAGTGGAAATATTGTTATTGATGCGAAATTTCCTTTAGAAAGTTTTCGTTTATTAACGGAATCATCACCCTCTTCAGTTGAAAGATCACAAATTGAAACGCAATTTAAAAAAGACATACGCAAACATATTCAAGACATTGCTGAAAAATATATTATTCCCGGTGAAACGGCTGATGGTGCAATGATGTTTATTCCTGCTGAAGCTATTTTTGCTGAAATCCATGCGCGTCATCCTGATATTGTAGAAGCCGCTAATCGTGCAAAAGTTTGGCTGGTTTCTCCTACCACTATGATGGCTATACTTAACACTGCCCGCGCGGTTTTAAAAGACACTGCAACCCGCAAACAATTAAATATTATTCAAGACCATTTGCGTTTACTCGCAAATGATTTTAAACGCTTCCAAAAACGTATGGATGATGTCGCTCATCATATTGCCAAAGCACATAATGAAGTAGATCAAGTGCATATTTCGTCCAAAAAAATTACCACTCGGTTCGGGCAAATTGAAAAAGTAGAGCTAGATATTATCTCTGCTGAGGCTGTCACCGAAGATCTAGCTCTAACAAACGCTGAATCTATGGAATCTTGAAATAATCACCGGTAAAATACGGGTCAAAATAAAGTTAACTCTTCATTACATAAAGGATAACAACATGGGTTTTTTACAAGGTAAACGCGCATTAATCGTAGGGCTTGCCAGCGACCGTTCTATTGCTTATGGTATTGCTGAGGCTATGCACAAACAAGGCGCAGAATTAGCCCTCACTTACCAAGGTGAAAAATTAAAAAAACGAGTAGAAGACTTCGGTAAAGAGTGGAATGCAGTAACGACTATTTCTTGTGATGTGGCCGATGATGATCAAATTACGAACATGTTTGCAGAGCTAGAGAAGCATTGGGATGGCATAGATATTATTGTACATTCTGTAGCATTTGCTCCAGCTGATCAATTAGAAGGCGACTATTTAGAAGCAGTCAATAGAGAAGGCTTCAGAATCGCTCATGATATCAGCGTTTATAGCTTAGCCGCATTGGCAAAAGCAGGCTATAAACTCATGGCAGGCCGTAATGGATCCATACTCACCTTAACGTATTTTGGGGCTGAAAAAGCTGTGCCTTTCTATAATGTAATGGGCTTGGCCAAAGCTAGCTTAGAAGCCAATGTAAGATACTTAGCTGCAAGTTTAGGACCAAAAGGGATACGCGTTAATGGAATTTCAGCCGGCCCTATACGCACTCTGGCAGCAGCAGGAATTAAAAAATTCCGTAAAATGCTAGCCTTCAATGAAAAAACCGCTCCACTACGAAAAAATGTCACTACAGAAGAAGTGGGAAATGCCGCAGCCTTTTTATGCTCTGATTTAGCTTCTGGCATTACTGGTGAAATACTTCATGTCGATGCTGGATTTCATTCCATCTCTCCAATGACATTGGAAGATGAAACAGCATCCACCTCTGCTTAATTCGCAATAATATCCGTTGGTCCCGGTGTTGGGTTACGCAAAAAACGCTAACCCAACCTACACTCTGCATCTCGATGCTGGGTTTCATTCCATCTCTCTATGAAGTAGCCCGGATTGAGCTCTGCGAAAATCCGGGGATGGGTTTCCCGGATTTTCGCAGAGCTCAATCCGGGCTACTGAAAAATTATATCTTTGTTACGCTAATTAAATTTAG
>JARLJN010000118.1 GCA_031291255.1 Gammaproteobacteria bacterium | reverse complement strand
GCCCAACTTCACAACATGATGAAGAAGAACTCAAAGAAGAATCTATAGACTCAGAAGAAAGCTATGAAGATGATGAAGCATTAATTACACCAAATCCAAATTCAGCAAGCCCTACACCTATTATGCAATTTTCAGAGCTAGAAGACTTGGAAAACCAAGACAAAGCAGGAGAAGATATAAACAGAGGCGAACCTAAGGATGCAACCATCAGCCCAACTTCACAACATGATGAAGAAGAACTCAAAGAAGAATCTATAGACTCAGAAAAAAGCTATGAAGATGATGAAGCATTAATTACACCAAATCCAAATTCAGTAAGCCCTACACCTATTATGCAATTTTCAGAGCTAGAAGACTTGGAAAACCAAGACAAAGCAGAAGAAGATATAAACAGAGGCGAATCTAAGGATGCAACCATCAGCCCAACTTCACAACATGATGAAGAGGAACTCAAAGAAGAATCTGTAGAATCAGAATTCATTCCAAATAATGATTCTGCTGAACGACTCGCAAGACACAAAGCTAAAGCAGAAATATTAGCAGCACATCACACAGCAGATGCAGAAGCTGCAAGACTAACAGCAGCATTAGCCGAAACACAGCATAAAATAGAAGAATTACAATTAGAGAATCGATACAATCAGTTCACTTCAAAGACAGATCGTCAAGAAGCAGAGATGGCATTAGCTAATTTACAACAAGAGATAGCACAATTGAAAGAAACCGCACGATTAGCAGCAGAGCAACAACGACTAGCAGAAGCAGCACGACCAGCTGAAGCAGCACGACCAGCTGAAGCAGCACAACCAGCTGAAGCTGCCGCACGAGCAGCAGAAGCCACACGATTAGCAGCAGAGCAACAACGAGCACCAGAAGCTGAAGCAGACTGGACTAACAAGCATGAGGATGCTTACGCAGGTAAATTTAAAACACACCCAAAAGTAGCTGAGCTTACACAAGTCGATCCGCATAAAAAAAAGGAAGAAGAAAAAGAAGTACAAAAACAAACGGGATCTACCCTTACCCCAGCTGGTGGTGCTGCTAAAAAACAACTCGGAACCGGCGCAGAAGATCCAAGCATTAGGGATCTCTTAGAGCGTTTAGAGAAAAAACTTCCCGAACCTGGTAGACATGCAATACTTATAGAACATTTAAAAAAGCTACAAAAAAAGAATGACATGAAAAACTTTCATAATGATAAACATACTCATGCAGAAAAAGGATTATCCATCAAAATCATTCGTGAAATTGGTGAGCTTGAAAAGGATATAATAAACGCCACAAACTCCGGCAAAGGCACACCAGAACAAAAAGAGGCTCTAGCTGAATATCAAGAACTTTTAGACTTCGCAATGTTTAAATCAGGATCAACAGATATCACTGTAGTCTCTAAGCACGGTGAACACTATGGAAGTGCTGAGTATCACGCTAATTATGATGCATTAACAAAAGATATTAATGAAGAATCTAAGTCAGCTGCTAAACCTTATGCAGTATCAGGCCCAGGCACTTCTAACTTACATCGTATAGCGCCTGATGGCGGCTTTCTCATGACGAAAATTAAACTCGATGAAACTGATCCCACTCATGCAGCGGCTTGGGTACAACATCAAAATGAAAATCGTAAATGGATTTCTGAACTAACAGATATTCCAAAAGACATTGACCCCATTAACATACTTTGCAAGAGTGCTGGTAAACATAGTATTTACTTTAAAGAAGCTGTGCCACAGCTAGAACAATTCTTAAAAGACCAACGCAGACTAGGCGCAGAGATCACTCAAAAAAGTTTATTTGAGCTATTAATGAAAACTGAAAATCTTGCACTTGGCGATAAAGATAGTAATTCATTTTTTCAATCTAAAGAAAGGATAGCAAAAGCAGCCGCCGCTCATCTTTTTACTGACTATCAAAAAAGCATGGCACCACGCGAAATTAACGGTATGCGCATACCTCATCCAGATATTGTTAAAACAGCAAAAAGCTTTGTGGATGGTTTAGTTGAAAACGGCCTGCCTGTTATTCTTAACAGTTCTTATTCCAGAGAATTTGCTTTGGCATTTGGTGCTTATGCAATATCTAAAGGACTTAATCCTGAATTTGGTGAAGGTGTACGTTATAATCTTCATGAGCTTAGTTCAAATAAGTTTAAGGACGCGTTTAACAAGATAGCTAACGGACAATCCGTTGAGAAAAAACCAGTAGCAGAGCCAGAACAGCACATAGACCAAGATTTTCTAAATGAGAAGCTATCCGGGCCAAGGAAATAAGGTGTGACAACAAACATTTCACCCCCTAACCCGCTCTTAAATAATTGTAGCCCGGATTGAGCGCTGCGAAAATCCGGGGTTGTAAGAACGGATCTTTGAAACCCATCCCGGATTTTCGTTGCACTCAATCCGGGCTACTTGCTAAAGTTTCACTTTATTAACTACTCACTTCATCTGCTAAATAACCTTGTAAATTCAACCAAATTTTACATACCAATTTTGTTTTGCATAAAGTTATTATATTTGTAAACATAACGCATGAAAGAGATTAAAACACATGACGAAAACATGCTGATAAAAAATAAATGCAGTTAAAAAAGAAAATAGATTAGCCTGTCATAAAATTTTATGAGCATTTTTAAAATTTAATACTTTAATATTATTTACTGTTTGTTGCTTTTCACCTGCATAAACTAAATATCCTTGCGAAATTTTTTCTGGTGACAAGGAATGGTAATACTGAATTCCTTTTAACAAACCAGGATGAAATGTTTGAGTCGCTTTAATTTCTACAGGAATTAATTGGTTTGAATGTTTAACTATAACGTCCACTTCATGCTGATGATTATCACGAAAATAATAAAGCTTAGGCTCCATCCCATGATTTAAACGAGACTTCATAAGCTCCAAAATAACTAAATTTTCCACCATAAACCCACGTAACGGGTCGCGTGCTAACTGAGATATATTTTCTATATCAAGCAAATAAACCAGCATTCCTACATCTGTAAAATATAACTTTGGCGATTTTATTACTCGTTTGCCAAAATTTTCAAAATACGGTTGCAATTGAAATATGACAAAAGAAGCTTCGAGTATAGACAACCATTCATGAACGGTTTTTGCTGAAATACCTAAATCATTCCCCAAGCTTTCTTTATTGAGCACACTACCTACTCTGCCTGCACATAATTTAAGAAAATTTTGAAAAAGCTTAAGATCTTTTATGTGACTAAGCTGACGCACATCGCGCTCAACATACGTTTGCACATAATTACGATATGCTTTTGAAGGCTGCAGCTTATCTGCATAAATTGCTGGGAAAAATCCATTTAGTAAATATTCATCCAGTGTTAAATCAATTTTTGCTTTTTTTAATTCACCAATTGTCATAGGTAACAAAGTTAATATTGTTGTTCTGCCTGCTAGAGACTGACTAATAGCATTATGAAGCGCCATCTGATAACTGCCAGTTAGAATGTAACGGCCTTTTTGTTTAATTGTATCCACTTCTTCTTGAATATATGAAAGCAAAGAAGGTACATGCTGAATTTCATCTAGTATTGCTCCTTCTGGAAATTGATTCAAAAAACCACGAGGATCAATTTCTGCAAAGGTTCTAGTATCTAGTGCCTCTAAATTAACATAAGCTTTTTTAGGAAAACATTTTTTAACAACCGTGGTTTTACCCGATTGACGAGGACCCATAATGGTTATCACAGGATAAGACGCCGCAGCCAATTTTAATTCTGTTTCAATATCACGTTTGAACATAGTAATAGAATCCGTTGGTGTATTTCTTTATGATACTAGAAATAACTAATTTGTACAATACTGAGATTGAAACTCAGGATTGTACGGTAAATTATCTGCTGTAAAAAATGAAGTTGAGAGCGCAACGAAGACCCAAGCTACATCCTATCCACGTCATCAAGAAATCGATGTATCTAACCAACCACATAGTCTATTCCGGCATAAAGTCAAAGAAAGAGGGGGTTGTTTTCTATAGAAAATGATTTATTTAAGAATTGTAGCCCGAATTGAGCGCTGCGAAAATCCGGGGTTGTTACAACGGATCTTTGAAACCCATCCCGGATTTTCGCTGCACTCAATCCGGGCTACATTCAGAAAGAAAAATAATTTTCTAATTCCTCACGCAACACTAATAATTTTTTATGAAAAAAATGTCCGGCTTCTGGAATTTTTATTAATGTAGGTAGTGGATTCAGTGTTTCTACAAACGCATAGACTTCTGCAGGAATCACTACATCATCTGTCTCACCTTGCACTATCACCCAAGGGCATGTGATGTTAGCTAAATTTAAAAAATCAAATCGCGCAACAGGCGGCGCTATGCTGATTAATTGAGACACTTGAATTTCACTTGCTGCACGCGCTGCAACATAAGATCCAAATGAAAATCCTGCTAGCCATATTTCAGCGTTGGGTCTGACTTTTTTTACCCAATCGATGACTGCATATAAATCATTTGTTTCACCTATGCCTTCTGCATAACTGCCAGTACTTTTTCCTACACCGCGAAAATTAAAACGTACCGAGGCTAGACCTAAATCACTGAACACGCGCGCAAGTGTAGTCACAACTTTGTTGTGCATAGTGCCGCTAAATAATGGATGAGGATGACAAATAATTCCGACTGCGTTACGCGGGGTGATGTTTTCTTTTTCGGGTGTGGTTAATATTTCCAAGTCGCCAGCCGGACCGGGGAGAATAAATGTAGATTCGGTGTTGGGGAAATTTTTCATGCTTATACCTTTCATTATAATAATTGCAGACCGAGACAACCCTCGCGGACACGGCGCAGAGCGCCTTTGTCACGCGCTACAACAGCATATTTTGTAAGGATAAAAAGAAGTTTTAACCCTCCTCTCCCCAACCCTCTCCTCCCACATAAAGCGTGGGAGGAGAGGGGTTTTTTATGCCAATAACTTTTTTAAAAACTGTCCGGTAAATGATTTTTTATTTGCTGCCACTTCTTCTGGTGTGCCGGTTGCAATGATTTGTCCGCCCTTATTTCCACCTTCAGGGCCTAGATCAATTACCCAATCTGCAGTTTTTATCACATCAAGATTATGCTCAATTATAACAATGGTGTTTCCTGCATTACGCAATCTATGCAACACAACTAACAATTGTTCTATGTCATGAAAATGTAAGCCAGTAGTCGGCTCATCCAATAAATAAAGGGTTTTGCCTGTATCACGACGTGATAGTTCTTTCGCTAATTTAATACGCTGCGCTTCACCGCCTGAAACTGTAGTCGCACTTTGTCCTAAACAAAGATATGACAAACCTACATCCATTAAGGTTTGCAACTTACGAGCGACAGCAGGAATCGCATCAAAAAAGACTCGCGCATCTTCAATGGTCATATTTAATATTTGATGAATATTTTTTCCTTTGTAAGTGACTTCTAAGGTTTCACGATTGTAACGTTTGCCTTGGCATATATCACAAGTGACATACACGTCTGCAAGAAAATGCATTTCAACTTTAATTAAACCATCACCTTGGCATGCTTCACATCGCCCGCCTTTCACATTAAAACTAAATCGACCTGGTTGATAACCACGTGAGCGCGCTTCTTGTGTGCCTGCAAATAATTCGCGTATGGGTGTAAATAATCCTGTGTAAGTTGCAGGATTAGAACGCGGTGTGCGCCCGATTGGACTTTGATCTATATCAACGACTTTATCTAACAAATCTAAACCGTCTATACTTTTGTGCGCTGCTGCTTCACGCTGTCCTGCACCATTCAATCTACGCATAGAAACAGGGCCCAAGGTATCATTGATCAAAGTCGATTTGCCTGAACCCGATACACCAGTGATACATGTCATTAAACCCACTGGAATAGCAATATCAATATTACGCAAATTATTTCCGCTGGCACCCTTAATCGAAATCACTTGTTTTGCATCGTAATGTCCGCGCTTAGAAGGCACTTCAATTTTTTTGACGCCAGATAAATATTGTCCGGTGATGGAATTTTTATTTTTCATAATGTCTGCAGGTTTTCCTTCTGCAACAATATAGCCACCGTGCACACCTGCACCAGGACCTATATCCACTACATAATCCGCGTTTAAAATAGCATCTTCATCGTGTTCAACAACTATGACTGTGTTACCCAAATCACGTAACTGCTGCAAGGTTTTTAATAAACGCGCATTGTCACGTTGATGTAAACCTATGGAAGGTTCATCTAAAATATACATTACACCTACCAAGCCCGCGCCAATTTGACTGGCGAGTCGTATGCGCTGCGCTTCACCGCCAGATAACGTATCTGCACTGCGATCTAAACTTAAATAATCTAAACCTACGTTCACTAAAAATGATAATCGACTTGTTAATTCTTTTATAATTTTTGTGGCAATTTCGCCGCGGAAACCTGGCAACGTTAATTGCTCAAAAAATTCTTTAGCGGCATCTATAGGTAAAGCCGCAATGTCAGGCAAGCTTGTATCTGACACAAAAACATTACGTGCTGCTTTACACAAACGAGAACCATCACACACGTCGCAAGGCTTAGTCGATAAATATTTGCTGAGCTCTTCGCGCACCATGTTAGATTCAGTTTCGCGATAACGACGTTCCATGTTTTTTATCACACCTTCAAAAGGTGATGTTTTTGTAAATCCTTTTCCATCTTCACTGCGATATTGAAATTTTATTAATTCATTTTCACTGCCGTATAAAATGATTTGCTGAATTTTTTTAGGTAATTTTGCGAATGGCACATCCATATCAAATTTAAAATGTTTTGCTAACGCTGACAGTAATTGAAAATAATAATTATTACGTTTATCCCAACCGCGTATAGCACCTTCACTCAAACTTAATTTAGCATTCATTACAACCAGATCAGGATCGAAATTTTGTTTTACACCCAAACCATCACAAGCTGAACATGCACCTGCAGGATTGTTAAAAGAAAAAAGTCTAGGCGTTAATTCTGCTAAACTGTATCCACAATCTGGGCATGCAAATTTCGCGGAAAAATTTAAGGGTTCTAATTTTTTTATTTTTTTTGTTTTAACGACTGCATCTTTTTCATCTTCTATGTAATCAACAACTGCAAGCCCATCTGCTAAACGTAAAACCGTTTCAAACGATTCTGCTAATCGCATGCGTATATCAGGACGAATTTTTAAACGATCGACTATCACTTCTATCGTATGTTTTTTTCTTAAATCTAATTGCGGTGGTTGATCTAATTCAATGATGACATCATCTATACGAGCACGCACATAACCTTGACTACGCAATTCTTGCAAGAGCTGCACGTGTTCACCTTTGCGTTCACGCACCACTGGCGCCAGTATCATAATTTTTGTATCTTCTGGCAGAGTCATCACAGTATCGACCATCTGACTCACAGTCTGCGCTTCTAACACATGATGATGATCGGGGCAGCGAGGTTGGCCGACTTTCGCAAACAGCAAACGCATGTAATCATGAATTTCTGTAATCGTTCCTACTGTAGAACGCGGATTATGTGATGTGGATTTTTGTTCTATAGAAATAGCAGGAGATAAACCTTCTATGTGATCTACATCGGGTTTTTCCATCATGGAAAGAAATTGCCGCGCATAAGACGATAATGATTCTACATAACGGCGCTGACCTTCTGCATACAATGTATCGAAAGCCAAGGAAGACTTGCCAGAACCCGACAAACCTGTGATCACTATCATCTGATCACGCGGCAAATTAAGATTTAAATTCTTTAAATTGTGAGTGCGTGCGCCGCGGATTTGGATTTCTTTCATGAGGTTAGATTCACTCTTAGTCTATCTGAAATTGAGGGGAGCTATTGTAGCAGGTTTGGCTCCTGGAATGTAGGTTTGTAGTCCAGGAATGAGGCAAACCTCGCGGACACGGCGCAGAACGCCTTTGTCCACGCTACGAAAAATAGGGGCATGCTTGAAAGCTTTTGTAGCCTGGACTAAGCGCAGCGAGTCCGGGATACGAAAAATAGGGCATGCTTGAAAGCTTTTGTAGCCCGGACTAAGCGCAGCGAGTCCGGGAATGGATGAGACAAACCCCGTACAACAGCATGAAGTTGTCATGGCTTTATAGGAGGTATAGTATACTGACAGAATCATTCAATCATGTATAAAAACGGAGCAACTCCCCGTATGTCCGCTATGACTACCCTAGAACGCCGTGCCGTAAGCTCTTTAGCTGCCATTATGTCATTAAGGCTGCTAGGATTATTCATGATTATTCCTATTTTCTCGCTGTATACTTCCACCCTTCCCGGCTCCACCCCTTTTTTCATGGGTCTGGCCATGGGAATCTATGGTCTCACACAAGGTTTATTTCAAATTCCTTTCGGCATGATTTCTGATCACCTAGGACGCAAACCCATCATCCTGATGGGATTAATTATATTTGCCATAGGCAGTATTACAGCAGCATTAGCACATAATATGACATGGATGATCATAGGGCGCGCACTGCAAGGCGCTGGCGCCATAGGCAGCACAACGATTGCATTGATTGCTGATTTAACACGAGATAACCAACGCACCAAAGCCATGGCTATCAACGGCATGACCATAGGCATGTCTTTCTCACTGGCGATGATACTGGGCCCCATCTTAGCAACCTGGGTACACGTCACTGGTATATTTTGGTTAGCGATGCTGTTTAGCTTTATTGCTATCTATATTTTATTTGCAGTCACTCCAGCCGCGCCCAAAGCCACTTGGCACAGCGATGCTGAGGTAGAACCTACACAATTTTTTGCTCTCTTAAAAAAACCTGAGTTAGCACGTTTAAATGCCAGTGTCTTTTTACTGCATGCTATTTTTACTGCCAGCTTTGTTGTTATCCCCATAGGTTTAAAATTATTTGCAGGTTTGGCTTCTGCTCAACAATGGGAACTCTATGTTCCCGCCTTGTTTATGGGTTTTTCAATCAGCATAGTCTGCATTGTTTTAGCGGAAAAAAAGCAGCAAGTGAAACACTACTTTGTCGCTGCAATTGCAATATTATGTTTAGCAGAAATCAGTTTAGCACTATGGACACACAGTCTTGCTTTGTCTGCATTAAGCTTATTTTTATTTTTTACAGCCTTTTCATTGCTAGAAGCCTTTTTACCTTCCTGGGTTTCCAGAGTGGCTCCCGCCGCGCGCAAAGGCACAGCTTTAGGTATTTATTCTAGCTCTCAATTTTTAGGAATCTTTTTTGGCGGCTCAGTTGGCGGATGGCTGTATGGTGCGTTTGGATTGCAGAATGTCTATTTATTTTGTGTGGCACTTACGCTACTATGGCTGATCATTGCAGTGCGCATGCAAGGCCCGCGACACGCCACACCACCAACATCAAAAAATCCACACTAACCTCTTTATAAATTTTATGTTTAGGAGAAATCAAAATGGCAAAAGGCAGCGTTAATAAAGTAATTTTAGTCGGCAATTTAGGCAAAGACCCAGAAGTGCGTTACACACCAAACGGTTTAGCAGTTGCTAACATTACCATTGCAACCACTGAAGCCTGGAAAGATAAAGCCAGCGGCGAAAACCAAGAAAAAACCGAATGGCACCGTGTTGTTATGTATAACCGTTTAGCTGAAATCACCGGTGAATATTTACGTAAAGGCTCTAAAGTATTTATTGAAGGCCGATTACAAACACGCAAGTGGCAAGACAAAACCAGCGGGCAAGATCGCTACACCACAGAAATTGTTGCTGACACCTTAGAAATGTTAGGCAAAAGCAATGGCGCAGCTTCTGAATCCACCCCTGCTGCTACACAAGATAAAGCAGTTGAAGCACCTCAAGCTGAAGCAGTAGACAGCTTTGATGATGATATTCCTTTTTGATTATTTGTAGGGTGGGTTAGGTGCGCTTTTTGCACCGTAACCCACCATATATAAATGATTTATTTTATTTGGTGGGTTACGGCAAAAAACGCCTAACCCACCCTACATTTTTTCTTAGCTTGACGGTATAAGAACACATCCCTTCCCTAAAAATTTCAATAAAGGTAGACCATGCACATACGCGCAGACTTCGTAGAATTATGCAGCCAGTTGAACTTCAATCGTGAAAATGTATACGCCATAGACAAAAAAAGCAAAGACGCTATTCCAGTCGCTGTATCACTTATTCAAAATACCATACTCAAGCATGGTGATCACAGAACAGAATGTTATGCCAAGCTCTGCAAACAATTAGGCATTTATTTTTTATTCCATGCACGCGAACATGTTACAGCACAACGCTATCTCACCAAATATCAAGAACTCAGCGTGGGAGAAACCTTTGATCATGCAGAAGCCTGCAATCTCAAAGGAATCGCTAATGTTATCGATAGCGAATACAAAACTGATTTATTATTCATAGTTGCATTAAATAACTATGAATCATTATTAAGAGATGACAAAAACAACGGCGATTACTTAATCGGTAAAGCGTCAGCGCTACGTCATATGAGCTTAGTGGCTCAACGCAATGAAAAATTAGAAGAAGCACAGTCATATCTTCAAGACGCCATGCAAACACAAAAAATGTATAGCGAAACACTGGCAGGAAAAATTGATACGGCAGAAGCTTTACATATAGCAGCACTCATCTTGATTCACCAAAACAAACTTAGCGAAGCTGAAAAAAAATTAGATGAAGCACTCAGTGTATGGAGAACCTTGAGCAAGAAAACGGATCACGCTTACCCTATGATGCATATCACCATGCAGACTTATGCGAATGTTTTACGTTTGTTAGATAGACGTGAAGAAGCAAAAAAAATGTTACATCAAATTTATATTTCGCAAGTGGCACATCATAAAATTGAAACACATGCAGACATTGCAAACACCTTGCAGCTCAGCGGAGAAGTTATAGAAGAAATGCACAAGTATGATGAGGCTCATTTAACTTATAAACAATCTTTACAAATTAAATTAGATCTGCAATACAAAGAAAACTCTGCATTTTTGAAAGTGACCCAAGACTCTATTGCGCGCATTCAAAAAAAGCTTAAGCCTGCAGAAAAAAATTCAGCTCCTAGTTTTTGGAAAGAAAAAGAAAAAGCAACTCCCGCTTCCTCAGTGACAGCGAGCGAGCACGCTAGCACTCCCTCTTTGAAATAGTACTAACGCTTTTTTTTATTTTGTAGGTTGGGTTGAGTGCTTTTTACGAAACCCAACATAACTATCGAGCTAGGCAATGTAATATAAGAGAATTTGTAGGTTGGGTTGGGGGGGGGGGGGGGGGGGCCCCCG
>JARLJN010000117.1 GCA_031291255.1 Gammaproteobacteria bacterium | reverse complement strand
TACGATAACCCATCATCTCTTTACTGAAGCCAGCTCTTTCAAAGATTCTTGTAGGGCTTACTCCAGAATAATATTCATTGGTCTTCTGTCAAGAATTCGGACAGGATAAAAGTAGAAATAACCCCAGTTTATTAATTTAGCATACTAAAGCGTTCTCGTAATCATAAGGTGACTTCATGCCACAATGTTCATGAATTCTAACGGTGTTGTAAAAAGTCTCAATATATTCAAATATTAATTCGTAAGCATGTCGAGTGTCTTTGATCACATATCGGTTGAGCCATTCTCGTTTAATTAAGGCATGGAACGATTCTATACATGCATTGTCCCATGGAGTTCCCTTCTTTGAGTAACTGTGAATAAAATGGGCTGCCGGAGTAGCCTCTAAATAGCTTTTAGATACAAACTGAACTCCTCTATCACTATGGATCACTACAGGCTGACTAATTTTTCGATTCACTTTAGCTTTTTCAATGGCCTTTAACACATGCTCAGAGGATAAATTATCCGATACCTGCCAGCCTATGATTTTCCTTGAAAACAGGTCCATCACACTCGTCAGATAAGCAAATCCAGATAAGGTGTGAATATAGGTTATATCCGTAACCCAAACAGCGTTGGGTGCCTTCGGATTGAAGGCTCTATTAAGGATGTTTTTGAGCTTATTATCGAAGTCAGGGTTAATGGTTGTTCTAGTATAGGGACCTACCCAGATGGCTTTTATGCCTTCTTCTCTCATATAGTTACCGACGGTCTTCTCCGCTATTACATGCCCCCTCGATTGAAGGATTGATGTTATTTTGGGTGCCCCATATATTTGATGAGATTCATTATAAATCTCTACAATTTCTGCTTTGATTTTTTGCTTCCTTATTTCCTGATCGGATGGAGGTCGCTTGACCCAACTATAATATCCTGATGAAGAAACGCCCAATAATTTGAGCACACTGTTAACAGCAATCTTGCGCTCCTTCGATGCCTGCCTTGTTGCTAAATAAATAGATTCTGTTAGTTGTTCAGTATGCTTATAGCCTTTTTTAAGATGTCCAGCGCATCCTTTGAATCTTTTAATTCTTTTTTTAAGCGAGCAATTTCTTTTTCTGCGTCTGAACTATAATTGCCTGATCCTCTGTGATTAACCGTACCATTATTGGTTTTAGTACTTGTTACCCACTTACTTAAAGCTGACTTGCTAACTTTAAGATCGCCAGCTACTTGTTCTAAGCTTTTGCCTGATGAATGATAATAATCTACAGCATCTTGTTTGAATTCAGCACTGTATTGTTTTTTGTGTTTTACCATTAAACAGTTCCCCCTAGCTCAATTATTTTGATTTTATACTAAACTAGGGAAAATCTCTATTTCAGTTGTCCGATTTCTATTCTAGCAGCAAAATGATAACGATCCCTCACAAGGACGGAAAGGGATACACGAATTGTTCTTTACTGCCAAAATCAAAGAAGTTCGCTAATTTGACTTATGAAGAAATCCTTTATAATCAGGAGTTAATGGATGGACTGAACAATACTTTAATAGATAGCCAGAACCAACTGAATGCTGATAGGACGTTAACTGCAGATGAAATAGTAAAAAATGCAAAAAGGTTAAC
>JARLJN010000116.1 GCA_031291255.1 Gammaproteobacteria bacterium | reverse complement strand
CTTTCATCGCGGGCCTTTCACTTGTCTGGCAGACATATCTGTCCCTTGTTACACACTGCTCTGCATGCGAGTCGGATTCAGCGAAGGGTGGAAAATGTGAATCAGCTGAAGCTCCTCAGAGGAAAGCTATTGATGAAGTTGAGGAACATGAATTGTTCAAACTCTTGTGTATCTTTTAACTGTATGTATTGTCGATTCACCTTAACATCGGAATTCTTTTTTTTATTTTCCTTCACTTCAGCTTTTTTCTTCCATTTTCAGAATATTTTTTGTTCTTTCAAGATATTTTTATAAGTCAACTTTACACCAAAAGTCCTCAGTTCCACAGTGTTTCTGGCAATGGTTCATCAAATTTATGACTTGTAAGTTAAAGAATCAGCTTTAAACCTTCTTGTATCACATGATGGAAGCACAGAACGAATATTCGCAAATAATCTCATGACCCGCCCATTTGAAGTGACTTAGTATTTTTAGCTTTGTCTTTGAGGCGAATAAGGTATAATCACGGACAATCATAAGCGCAATACAGTATAGGTCGTCTACGCCACAGGACCACCACTTTAATTGGTTGGTCGAACAGAGATCTACAACTGACACTGTGTGATTTGCCAACAGTTTGGATATGACAGTCTGGATTCGTTTGCTGAATCTATTCTTCACGGATATTATTTAAATGTTAAATATAAGTCCGCAAGAAATTTACTTGAAACTGACGATTAAAACAATCTGGTTTGTTGTGAAAGTTTTTCTGCTAATCAGCTAGTTTGGTATGATGACGGTTCTGATTATTCAAAACAATGTAATAGAAGGTATGGGTATTCGTTTTTTGCATTGCAAAGATCGGTGTCTTTGTGCATGAAGGTATGGGTATGCTTTTTTACATTGCAAAAAAGCTCGGTGTCTTTATGCATGGTAACGAATAAGTTTCTTGCAATGAATGGTACAGCAATGGCATTATAACAGGGAGTTGTATTTTTCATTTAGCTGAGAATTGTATTTATACAATTTTTTTTTGTTGGAAGTGCTGATTTTTCTTTAGTTGGTTGACTGATTGAAGCATTTCTGTGTTTCTCGTCGTACTTATCGCTGTAATTTATTTCATCACCGTTATTTTGATGTAACACTGGGTCATTTGGCATACGTTAATCGTTAAATTAATGAAGAAAATATTTTATACATTATATTCGTTATGTTACAATCCTTACACTTGTTTGAAGATCCTATCACCCTCACTACGGTCAACTTTGAGTGACCATCATGCAGCACAACAAAAAATCAATTAAATAACATTGCTTTCAACTGATTCCCAGCACCGGTGTACTACTACTACGCAACATAACGTACGGTTTCATCCTGCTTTGCATAAAATTCAAGTATAACACCTAAGAAACACATGATGCATCTGCCGCAGCTAGAGAATTAAAAGTGCTTCGAT
>JARLJN010000115.1 GCA_031291255.1 Gammaproteobacteria bacterium | reverse complement strand
TTCTGAGTCTATAGATTCTTCTTTGAGTTCTTCTTCATCATGTTGTGAAGTTGGGCTGATGGTTGCATCCTTAGATTCGCCTCTGTTTATATCTTTTTCTGCTTTGTCTTGGTTTTCCAAGTCGTCTAGTTCTGAAAATTGCATAATAGGTGTAGGGTTTGCTAAATTTGGATTTGGAGTAATTAATGCTTCATCATCTTCATAACTTTTTTCTGAGTCTATAGATTCTTCTTTGAGTTCTTCTTCATCATGTTGTGAAGTTGGGCTGATGGTTGCATCCTTAGATTCGCCTCTGTTTATATCTTCTTCTGCTCTGTCTTGGTTTTCCAAGTCGTCTAGTTCTGAAAATTGCATAACAGGTGTAGGGCTTACTGAATTTGGATTCGGTGTAATGTCTACAGCTTCATGGTCCTTGTCGGATGGGATCAGGCTTTCTGATATGTCATCTACATCGTGTTCTGACAATTCATCTGTTATAGCTGCTTCTTCTGCTGCTAATCGCGCCGCTTCTTGTTTTTGTTCTTCTGCAGCGTGTTCTTCATCACTTTCAGGTAATGATATAACGGCTGCTTGTTGTGCTGCTAGGTCTTTAAAAAGATCTTTATATTTGTCTTTAAATGATGACGGGATTTGATTTAGGTCAATTTCACCATTGGCTATTTGCGCAGCTACTATGTCTAGTTGATCTGCTTTTCTTTTATCTCCCTCTGAATAAAGTATTGCAGCAAGTAAGTTGGCGAATTGAGCATGATTTTCTGTAAGCCGATGTTTAAGATCGGCAACAAAGGGTTCGGGATAGAAAAACTTTATTGTTACCGCATTCTTCTCATAGCCCTTTATTATTTCTACAAGCAACACTCCAAGTGCATCATCACCACCCGCAGGTTGAGTGGATGAAGTGGCAGCTGATGATGGAGTAGTGTTTGCTGCGGCCTCTTGTGCTTCTTGTTCTTCTTTTGAATCAGAAGGCGTTGTTACATTTTCAGCTTGTTGTGCTGCACCTAAATTTGGAAAATATTTTGAATGTTCTAAATTTGCTAGAGCTCTAGCTAGAGGTTCGTTATTGATAACACCAGCTCTTATCTCATAAATTGCTTTTGCTATTTCTTTTTGTGTTTTCTCAATTTGTCGTATTAATTCTTCTGGAGATGCTGATCCTTTACCATTCAGTAATCTGTTTTCTGCGCGCGTAATAAAGGCTTTGCTGCTTTCGATTTTATCTAGTAGCTTAGCTTTTATTTTGTCATTATCAGGTTTGAAAAATGTACCGTTATTAATTTCAGTTTTTATATCTGATAATTTTTTTCTGAGTCCAGCGTTTGCTTCTAATGCTTTTGCTTCTTGAAGCCTAGGGTCAGATTCGAATTCAATATCATCTGGATTATGTGTGAATTCTTCTTCATAATCTTCTTCCATTTCCTCTTTTTGCTCGGGTTGATTTATATGTTCTGATGTTTTAACTTCTTCAACATCCGTTTCATATACAATTTGTGTGTGAAGTCGGTTACGGCTTTCTATTTTATCATCTAATTTTGAGAGATAGATAAACTCAGTTTCGGCAATTGCTTTGTCAATGTCTTTCCATGTTTTGAGTTTTTCGCCTATAGTGTCTAGGTTTGTTTTAAATGTATCTTTAAATGCGCTTCCAGTGAAGTCATTGCATAGATTATATATTTCAGTGCTGAGTTCTTTTAATGATTCTTCTTGGCCATTTAAATTAATTTTATGATTCTCGGATTCTTGTTTTAAATTATTTAGCATCATAATATTTGTTGCGCGAATTGTATCTAGATCGGAATCTTTATTTAATGAATTGAATTCGTTATAAAGTGCATTTTCAATTTTACGTTTTTTATCATCCAGAGATTTTACAGCATTTTCATTATCTTTTATAAATTGTGCGCTCTTTGATTTTAACTCTTCAAGTTTTGCTTGTATTGGGTTTTCATTTGTGCGCGCTAACAGGCGGGCATCTTGAATTTTCTTAGCATTATCTAGTGAATCGTTTTTCCATTTGAAGTCACGTTGGGAGGATGCTAATGAAGATTCAAGGCTAGCTAATGTTGATAATGATGAGTTTAAGTCATCCAGCTTTTTTTCTTGTTCTTTAGTAAGAGGAGGGTGATCTTTTGCGGATAATGTTTTCACTTGTTCTTCAAAAATTGTTTTGATTTCTGCATAATCAGCAAGATCATTTTGGCATTTGCTGATTTTTTCTTGTAAACTGCCGAAACTTTTTTTCATTGTTTCATATAGCTGTTTGCTTTCTTCATAGGTATAAACAGGATCGCCAATTCTTTTTACTTGGTCGCTAAGGAGTTTTTTGTCTGGCATTAACTTTTTGATAAAGTCAATTCGTTCTTTTAGCGTGTTGGTGTCGTAATTAAAATTGTTGATCTTGCTTTCTATTTTTTCTGCTTTTTCTGCAAGTTGTTTCGCTTCTTCAGCTGCTTTTTTTTCTTTTTCTAATGCTGCACGTGCATCTTCTGCTCGTGCTGAAGCTGTATGTTTAGCGTCTTCTGGAATTTTTTTAGTTGCTTCAAGTCGTACAGCTCTAGCTTTTTCTGCTGCCTCTCGTAGTGCTGCCATTTCTGCTGCTACTTTGTCTTCGTGTTTTTTAATGATGTTGTCAATGTTGTCAATAGCTTTTTGTACTGTGCCAATTTTATGTTTGTTATCGTTGTACATCTTGAGTGCTTTAGTGACTGCTTTTAGTCCCGTTCCAGATTTGAAATCGATTGTTGCTTGAGTTAATTGAGTGTGTAGATCTTCATGTTGCTTTTTAAAATGAGTTAGTACTTCTTGTGCTTGCTTTAAATCGTTTATATTTTTGTTTTCAAAAATTTCAGGCTTGAGTAATTTGCCTTGTGTCACTAGAACCGTATTAAATCGAGCTTGATCAGTGGTCAGGACCATATAGCCAACTTGTGAGCCGGCATGTATTGGTGGTTGTAGTGCGATGTCAAATTCTTTTATTATGCCTTTTAGAAGTTTATCTTGAATGTCTGGTTTAGATTTGGTGGTGGGTGTTTTATCTTGGGGTTTCTTTGGGCTTGAGCTTGAGGCAGCAGCGCTGTTATTTTCAAACATTGCTCTGGTTTCATCAGAAATTCGGCCTCTTGGTTGTTTTGTGTTAGCCATTCTTGCGGCATCTAATTTTTCTTGCGTAGCTGCAGCAGCATTCTGTAATGCTTCGGTTTGTTGTCGTATGAATTCCCCTGTTCTTGGGGGGAGGGATGATGCAGGATGCACAGCTGCAGCAGATTCTGGTGATGGGCTTGATTCAGGTTGTTGTATCACTGGTGCTGCTTTATTCGTGCTGTCATTAAGTTTATGTACAAACGTATTGATATACTTAAATTGGTTTCCCAATGTTACTTCGTTTAAGCTCTGTTGGAGTTGTTCTATTCTACTTCTGTTTTTAACGGCTCCCTTTAATGTTGTTTCGACGGCCTTACGCAATTCAGAAAATACTTCTGCATATTTTTCTAGTTTTTTGTTGGCGTTATTAAGTACCTCTTTATCTTCTATGAGAGGTAAAAATTTTTCTTGATCAACGAGTATGGGTAATTCGGCTGCCTGTTTTAGAAATGCTTCAACTTTATGATCGAGTAAACTTGAGTCTATGGATTCAAATTTTTTAATTCCTTCAAGTGTGTCTTTAGCATTTTTTATTTGATCTTTATGTGGGTCTGTTGTTCTTGATGTGCTGGAAGACGATGCAGTTTGTGCAGCGGCGCGTTTGGCGGTTTGTTCCGCTTTTTCCTTGGCGGCTTGTTCGGCTTTTTTTGCGATTTTTTCTTGCTCAGCTTTTTGCTTGGCTGCGGCTGCTGAATCGGTTTTTTGAGTAGCCGTTTGCTTGGCTTGCTTGGCTGCTAGTAGCCTTGCGTTAGCTCTGCTTTTGCTCATCACAATACCTCTCAGAATCTAAATCTACATAGTTCTATTATATACCATGGGCTGAAAAAGTGAGCTTTTAGAAATCAATGTGTTAGATTTAATATTTTTTTTATTCAATATTCCTGTGTTTTCAAGAGGATGACTAAAGCCTGTTTGACGCTGTCTTTTCTGGTGTTGCAGGTTCCATGGCATCGCCAGGCACTATGATTTTAGGTTCTAATATGCCCGCTTTTTTGCAAGCGTTTTCCCATGTTTCCCTTAACTTTGGTGTTGTGGTTATTTGCATTTCTTTTTCTTTTCCGTGAGCATCTTGAAAGCTTTTTATCATGGCAGCAAACGTAGCTTCATCATTGCCGGTTGTGGCGATTTTATTAGGGTAAATGTTAAAGGATTCTTTGCTCTTCGTAACAGTGGCTTCAATGTGAGGTTGGCTTAACTTATCCCAGTTTGCACATTTGTTGTATGTGATATCGGCAGATGCTTTGGGAAGCTTTTCAAGAAACTTTTCAAATTCACTCTTCACCATGAGGGGGTTAGATTTACCATCTGGTTGAGATTGAATTATTGTCGTTGGTGAATGTTGTGCATTAGCTTGAGGTGGAGGCGCGTCATGGCGCCCCATTTTTTGTGTAGGAGGTGTTGCATTAAAGCGCGTAGCAGCTGGTGTGTTATCAGGAGGTCCTGGAGGTGGCGGCATTATTGCAATCGGCATAGCCGGTTTTGGAAGTGGCGGTGGTGATGCAAATGATGGTGTAACCGCTGCAGCAGCGCGTTTAACAGGTGGCGGTGTAACCGGCGTGGCCGCAGGTTTAGCGGGTGCAACCGCGGGAGCTGCAGCTGCCACCGTAGCTGTTGCAGCTGCTGCTATTGCTGCTGCAGCTATTTCTGGTTCTACAGAGTGATCTTTTTTTAGAGTTTCTAGTGATCTTTTTTCTATGCTGCCTAGATATTTTTCCGGATTTGCTATCATGCGAGCGCCCGAAGCTAGGCCGGCCCCTAAGCCGTTCTTTAGACCATCATAGGCGCCAGCTAGCGCTCCAGGTATTGCACCAACAGCAGAAATCAACAGTGGAAGTATGCCCGCGGTTGCGATAGAGGCTAATATGTATCCGCCCAGAAGATACATCCCTGCTTCCCTTGCGGATGCTAAACCGGCCACAATCCCGACTTGGACTCCCACAGCTCCCCCGATTGCTCCAGATACAATTCCAGCTGCACCGCCTAAGACGCGGCTAATGCCGTTTCCTATGGCTTTTACGCCGTTGGTTATGGTGCTCATAACTGACATGGATATCTCCCGAGTCAATTTTCCTTAATTATAGCATAGAATAAAATTTGCACAGTTGTGCGCGGGTGTAAATGCGAATTATTCTCATTTGTGTTGACAGTGGCATGACAAAAAGAGATACTTATAATCTATTCAATCATTGCCAGTTCGAGCAATAATATTCCAAATAAATCAATGAGATAGTCATGCAGCTAAGTGAAATGAAAGTGGGTTCTAGGGGGCAGATTAAAAGCTTAAAGCCTTGTGAAAAAGGTTACAGGCAGCGTTTGATCTCATTGGGCTTGCTTCCGGGTACAGAATTTGTGGTGTCTCGCATTGCGCCTTTGGGGGATCCTATAGAAATTACAGTGCGGGGTTTTGCTTTGAGTTTAAGAAAAAATGAGGCTAGCATTATTCAGATCGAAGCGGTAGAAACAGCATGCATTTAAAAATCGGTTTAGTCGGCAATCCCAATTGTGGCAAGACCACATTATTTAATGAGCTAACTGGCTCACGCCAGCGTGTGGGCAATTGGCCTGGCGTTACAGTTGAGCGCAAGAGTGGTTTTTTTAAAGCGAATTCCACACAAGTTGAAGTCGTGGATTTACCCGGAACTTATTCGTTAATTACAACCTCTGAAACATCGTCTGTTGATGAACGCATTGCTTGTGATTTTATACTCAGTGGCGAAGCCGATCTGATTGTTAACATTGTGGATGCAAGTAATTTAGAGCGCCACTTATATCTCACTTTGCAGTTGCTTGAAATGCAAGTGCCCATGATAGTTGTATTAAACATGATGGATGTTGCACAGCAACGTCAAATAAAAATTTCACTCAGTGAGTTAGAAAAAAAATTAGGATGTAAGGTTGTGTGTATAGAAGCACACAATGGTAAGGGCATTGATGAATTGAAGCAGGCAATTGTTGCAGCAGCATATCAACAAAATAACAAGTTAGATTGGTATGGCGATAGTCTTACTCAGCAAGTGCAACAATTATCTGCGCTTATTCAAAAGAGTCTTCCTGAAAAATTTAATACACGCAGCTATTGGTTTGCTATGCGCTTATTAGAAAATGATTTTTTTGCGCAGCAGTTAATAGGTGACAGTGTTAAACAAATTGTTTTGCAATCTCAAACACAGCTGCAAGAAAAATTATTTGAAGACGCTGATATATTATTTGCAGATGCGCGTTATCGTTTTATACAAACCATTATGCAGCAAGCCGTCGTAAAAAATAATGTGCACACACAAACATGGACAGAGCGCATTGATAAAATTATTTTAAATCGCATGTTAGGTATTCCTATTTTTCTTGTTGTGATGTATCTCATGTTTTTCTTTGCGATTAATGTGGGCGGTGCATTTCAAGATTTTTTTGACATAGGCAGTAATACTATATTTGTGGAAGGCTTAGCGCATTTGCTCACAAATATGGGATTACCGAATTGGTTAATTACTCTTTTTGCAAATGGTATAGGTAAAGGGATTAACACTACGGTGACATTTATTCCTGTTATTGGTGCGTTATTTTTATTTTTAGCTTTCTTAGAAGATTCAGGCTACATGGCACGTGCTGCGTTTGTTGTTGATAGAGGCATGCGTGCGCTAGGACTGCCGGGAAAATCATTTGTTCCTATGATAGTTGGTTTTGGATGTAATGTTCCCGCTGTGATGGCAGCACGTACATTAGATAATAAACGTGATCGCATACTCACAGTGATGATGAGTCCATTTATGTCTTGTGGCGCACGCTTAGCGATTTATGCTGTTTTTACCGCAGCATTTTTTCCAGTCGGTGGACAAAACGTTGTGTTTGCTTTGTATATGATAGGCATAGTGATGGCAATGTTAACGGGTTTGTTGTTGCGTAAAACTGTTTTGCAAGGTGAGCCCGCACCTATGGTGATGGAGCTGCCCACTTATCATGTGCCGCAACTTAAAACCGTATTGCTACACGCATGGCAGCGTTTGAAAGGATTTTTATTTAGAGCCGGAAAATTAATTATTCCTATTTGTGTTTTGATCGGTGTGTTAAATGGTTTAAACAGTGATGGCAGTATGAACTTGGGTGATGATGCGAATGCTCATTCGTTGTTGTCTGTAGTCGGACGTTTCTTTACACCGATTTTTGCACCTATGGGTATACATCAAGATAATTGGCCGGCCACTGTAGGTTTAGTCACAGGTGTATTAGCAAAAGAAGTTGTAGTAGGCACGTTAAATACTTTGTATAGCCAAGTCGGGCATCTTGCTACAGTGCATGCAGCAGGTTTTAGTTTTTGGGGCGGGCTGCATGATGCAGTGATGTCTATTCCAGAAAATTTATCGCAACTGGGCAGCTCATTAGGAAATCCTGTGTTAGCAAAAGCACCTGTGCATACCTTATCACAAAGTGTGTACGGACTTATGTATGAGCGCTTTGACGGGCAGATAGGTGCGATTGCTTATTTATTATTTGTGTTGTTGTATTTTCCTTGTATTTCAACAACAGCCGCTATGTTGCGCGAAGTACATCGTGCTTGGACTTGGTTTTCAATTTGTTGGTCAACGGGAATTGCATATTGCGTTGCTGTCATGTTTTATCAAACCGCAACATGGAGTCAGCATCCTGTATTTTCTTCTGAGTGGCTGATAGGAATTTGCAGTGTGTTAGTGATGTCTATTGTGAGTGCAAGAGTGTATTCCACAAATAAATTTCTCAAGGAGGCTATATGAATTTAATGGAACTTAAAAATTATTTAATGAAAGTTAAAATAACCAGTCTTTCTAGTTTGGCTATTTGTTTTAACGCAGATCCAGAAATACTACGCGACATGTTAAAGTTGTGGATACGCAAAGGCTGTGTGCGACAATGCTTAAAAACACCTGCTTGCGGAACAAGCTGCGGCAAGTGTGACTCGCTGACAACGGAAATTTATGAGTGGGTGGGGGTATAAAAAGCCTTATCCCCCAAAAAATATCATTGATTACCCATCTAATACCCAGCATAATATCATTATATATTGTTTTATAACCCAGCATTTTGTCAATCAAGATTCTAAGGTATTGATATGAGAAGAGATTTATTAATTCATTTAGAAAGCTGGAAATCTCACCCTTTGCGTAAGCCCTTGATCATTCGAGGTGCGCGTCAAGTGGGAAAGTCCTGGCTGGTTAATGAATTTGGTAAACAGTTCGAAACGTTTATAACAATTAATTTTGAAAAAAGCCCTGAAGTGAATCAGTTTTTTGAAGGTGGCATTCGTATTCCTGAATTGTTAGAAAAGCTAAGTCTTTATACGGGAGAAAAAATCATACCAGGAAAAACATTACTGTTTTTTGATGAAATTCAGGAATGTGAAAAAGCTCTTGTTGCTTTACGCTATTTTAAAGAAGAGCATCCAGAATTGCATGTGATTGCAGCCGGTTCATTGCTGGATTTTACTATTGAAAAACTCGGCGTAGCCGTAGGTCGAGTGCAATTTTTATATCTTCATCCGTTGTCATTCGGCGAATTTTTGATGGTTCAAGGTAGAGAGGATTTAAGAAAATTTATTGTTGAGCAATCAAATGATCTTGTGATTCATGGCTTGTTAATTGATTATTTAAAAATTTATTTTTGGTTGGGTGGGATGCCAGCAGTCGTAGATGGATGGTTACGTTTTAAAGATGTAAAAATATGTAGTGAATTGCAGGATGAAATTATTCAATCTTATAAACAAGATTTTCAAAAATATGCACGTAAGCATCAAATAGATCATGTTGAAAAAATGTTTGAAGCGATTCCACAACAACTGGGACGAAAATTTAAATACACAGATGTAGATAGCGATACTCGATCTGCACCTTTAAAAGATGCATTGATGCTATTATTAAAGGCCGGTATTGCTCATATTGTTTATCATTCATCGGGGCAAGCTCAGCCTTTGGGTGCTACTAAAGATTTAAAAAAATTTAAAGTATTTTATTTTGATATAGGTCTAGCGCAACGAATATTAGGTCTTGATTTAAAAGAGTGGGTCATTCAACCTTTAGAAGTTAGGCACATTGGTGCTATTGCCGAACAATTTGTTGCTCAAGAATATATTGCTTACACATCCGTTAAATCGCCCCCCGAATTATATTATTGGCATCGAGAAGAAAAACGAAGTAATGCTGAAGTCGATTTTTTATTTTTGAAAAATGGGATGGTAGTGCCAGTTGAAGTAAAGGCAGGCAGCAGGGGCGGCCTAAAAAGTTTAGCTATTTTTTTAGAAACACATCTAAATTCAACACTAGGATTAAAAATTTCTGAATCGCAATATGATACGCAATCTAAGATTCAGAATATTCCGTTCTATGGTGTAGAAGCATGGATAAATGCTTAGTGATAAATCACAGAGTGAAAAAATTAAGCCCCCCTTTTTCCAGAGCCTGGAGACCTAGGGATGTTATTTTCCGCATTATTTTTTTCAGGAACACTAATTGGTTTGGGCTGAAAAAGCTTCGCTAAAAAAACGGGTGCATGTGCACGTATACATTCTTTTGCTAATTCTGATTTTGCCTTATTTAACTCTAGCGTAAATGCAAGAAACACGTCTTCTTGAAATAAAGCTGGAACAGAGTAAGTATCCTCGCCGTGTTCTTGTTTATGTTGTTCGTCAATTTCACGATATACTTCTTGTAAAATTAATGCGACATACGCAACTAACAAATGTTGTTTCATTGTGTTATCTATGGGTTCAGTTTTGCTAAATCCAAAGAAGTCTTTTAATTCTGGAATGAGCTCATTATTTTTAGTAAATAATTCTTTATGTCCTTGCTCCAACATTTTTCTTAACCATGCGTCTAATAATATTTTTGAGTTTGTATCTAATGTGGGTCTGTCATCATTGCTTACTTGTGGTTTCAAGCTCTTAATCAGTTGTGAGAATTCAACGATAGCATTATGTAATTCTTCTGGGTCTAAATAAGGAACGCTTAAATCATCGAATATTCTTGTTAATATACCAGCTCCGCTCAGATTTCTGTTTGCGGCAGTCTCTCTCAATTTTTGTAAAGGAGGCAATGTCATTCCACCAGATGATTCCCATTCCGGAAGAAATTTTAGACTCTTTAGGTACTCAGAAAATTTAGACACGCGTACACTCCTCTAACCCTTCTGTTAACTTTAAGTATAGTCTATAAATGAAATAGTGCAGGGGATTAGCAGGGCAAATAGAATCAATATGTTGAAACAAAAAGGCAGCTAAGCTGCCTTATTTTGGTATTACTATTTGAGAGATTGCGTAGCTAATTGGCTAGCAACAGGCTGTTGTGGTTTTGGTCGGTTTTCTTTATTAGCTTCATTAGCATCGTCAAAGAAATTTTTTCGTTTATGACCGCTGACCTTGTCTTTTTTGGAACTTGCAGCTGCACTCAAAGTCACAGGAATGCTTGTGCTCGAATTCGAATTCCGTTTAAAAACTACCAATGGTGATTTGAAATATTTACCATTCGCTTCGGAATTAGCTGACACAGGGTATTGTAAATCTAAATCTAAAACTGTGAGATAAGGCACTTCATTTTTTACAAAGGTAATCAGCGGATCGACAAAATCCATTTTTTTTCCTCTTAATAAAAAGTCTGCCAAGTTAAGTACCATATATCCTTTATCAGGATGTAGAGATTGTCCTGCTGTTCTGACCAGTTTATAAAGAAACTGTGTTTTCCAAGTTTCAACAGCGGGATATCTCACGTGTGCCTGATTGGCTCCTGGATATTTTTCTACACTGAAAAAAGGTAATCCACTAAACATGAGGTCATGTAGTTTTCCTGCAGGACAAATTTGATCTAGAGTTAAATCTTCAGCTGGTTTAAATAAAAAAGTAATGGTTTGCCCGTCTCTTTTATAATTATTGAATAGTTGTTCATAGCCATTTTTTAATCGTTCATTTACATCGTTATAAACGATATGTTTTGCACCTTCAGCTAAAAACCCAGCTAAGCGATCTCCCCAACCACCACAAGAATCGTAAGCTGACGCCACATTAAATGAAGCATCATTAGCTTTCAAAATTGCAACCACATCTCTTACAACGCCAGGCTTAAATTGCGACACTACGCTATTACGTGACAAAGCAGCGTGTAGTGATGCATTGCTTATCATTGATACTTTTGTTTTCATTAAACATTCTTTTATGTATTGTCTAATATAAGTGAATAATAGATTATCCACGTCCCATTCATGATAAGGACCGACTACTTTATTGTTTCTCGGAACGCGTAATCTTTCTTCATAAAGAAAATAATTGCTTGCTGCCATGCCTATTTTTAATTTACCAATATCTTCTTTTTTTGAAGCAGGTGTAAACTCCACCAATTCCTTAAAACTTTTTTTAGCATCTTCTAGGCTAAGTTCTTGCATAGGAAAAGGGATTTTATTTTTTCTGATTTCAATGATTGCGCGAGTCGTGATAGCGCGAATAAAAAGTTCGAATTTAATACGTATAGTAGCGCTGGAAGATGCATTAGGAATTGCAACGTTATACTTTTCTGCTAATTCCTTTAGTTTAATGTTAAATTTATTTTCCAGTAAGTAAAAAGTCACAGCATCGTCAAATATAATTTTATGCAATTGTTTTTCAAAATAAATTTTATTTTCAGTCGTAATAAATTGTTGATACTCTTCTAGTGTAATGTCGCTGCCTTTGCGAGTCACAATAGTTCTATTCATTAAGGTAGCAAGAATGGCGTCTTTCTTAAATTTTTCTTGCGTCTCAATAGGTATGAATAGCAGTAAATTCAGATCCTCTTTTTTGACAGGAGAAACAGTGTCGTTACTTTCTTTAGATTCTTCTAACTCTATTTGGCTATTTTGATTTGCTGCTGCAGGCGCTGGCAGTGGTGCTGACAGTTCTGCTCTAGCCTCTGCGAAAAGAGTCTCTGGTGTAGTGATTGAGGTAAGAACGTCCTCTATGGAATATCCCATCTGCATTCTTTGTTCAAGTCTTAAGGCGATAGGACGCAATGGCAATCCTGCTGATGAAGAATGGCTGGCGTTGGTGCTGCTGAGGTTTTTATCATTGCTGTGAGAGTTCATATTTATGCCAATCAAGATATATTTGAGCATATAGTACACTATAAATCTTAAGGAATTATTAAACACGAGAGAGATTTGATTGTCCGAAGTGAGGAATTTCCCTTAATAATCAATCAGTAACACCGTTGTTCCGGACTAGGCCGTCCATGGGGTCATCTAAAATCATTTGGTTTGTCACTTGTGTCGTCCTGAGCACGTGGCGTCCATGGTGTCACTTGTGTCGTCCTGAGCACGTGGCGTCCTGAGCACGTGGCGTCCATGGTGTCACTTGTGTCGTCCCGAGCGCGTGGCGTCCATGGCATCACTTGTGTCGTCCTGAGCACGTGGCGTCCATGGCATCACTTGTGTCGTCCCGAGCGCGTGGCGTCCATGGCATCACTTGTGTCGTCTAGAGCACGTGGCGTCCATGGGGTCACTAGTGTCGTCCCGAGCTGAAATATCCCCACGAATTTACCATACTCTTGCCAACTCTGTTTCAATAATTGTTGGCAAGTTTTC
>JARLJN010000114.1 GCA_031291255.1 Gammaproteobacteria bacterium | reverse complement strand
TGCAGCATGACCCTTCAGGCTACGAAGATAATGATATAAACTGGTATCTGGGTCTTCATCATCTATTCGTATAAAGAGACTGTCTAATTTGATTTTTTCGGAATTTTTATAATAATAGATATCCCAATTGACTGAATCAATTCTTAATACATAAGTTGGTAATTCATAATTTTCATATTCTTGAGGTTCTGGTTGTGTGAGTGCAATTTTGATAACACAATTTTGATATTGCCTGCTCTCAAAACAACGTTCTGCTGCATCCAGTTCTCTATCTAATGTTGCAACAACATGCCCTGATTTAGTATCGATGGTTGTGACATTTTTTAATGTACGGTTTTGTTCTTCGTAGCCCAATTTTTTTATTTGCTCTACATTATTTTCATTTAACATCGATTGTTGAATCACTTCCCCTTTTTCGTAAGCTAGTTTCATACCTTGATTAGGTGCGAGAATAATGTTGTTATTTTGCAAAATGCAATCACGCAGAATAGGGCGGTTAGCGAGTGTGTAGTCGTACCATGATTCTCGTAAGAACTTATCATCTTCTTTTTCATCTACTATATACGCTCTTGCGAAACGTCTATTGCTGTTTTTGTCATACCCTAAATGCAATGCTATACGTGTATCTAAAACACGAGCAATACGATGCAGTTCATCGTAATCTGTGTAAGTTGCTTGATAAACACGGCCATCTTTATTTACAAAATAACAGGCTTCTACATAATCATCTAAGTCATAACGTTTGTGAGTCGTTAGCTGTGCGCCATCATCAATGATGGATGACTCATGACCTGCTTCATCATGTAAATTACGAATATTACGCGCTGGCGGTGGTGCACCATCCAAGCTTGCTTGACCGCGTTGCTTATTAATGATGTCATCCACTGTGCCAATTTCAGAAACAATTTGTTTATTGAAATTTAATTCTAAAAGAATTTTTTGTCTTGCAAAATCAGTATGAGATCGCGCAATGCCAAAATAGTCATCACTAGGATTACTGGATTCTGTACTCCATGATTGTTCATTGCCATCTTCATCTTTTAAATAAAGTGGTATACCGCTGCGTGGATGATAAGCCTGTGCGCGTGTATTTAATTTTGGATTGATGCGCAGAGTTTCACGTCTATTAACATCAAAATCAAAACCCACATTTCGATTCAAGGCATCTTGTTTTCTGATCACGCTGTTTTCTTCATTGGATTCTACTTGTTAACTTTTGCATTTTGCAGGCATGGCACCATTTTCTTTATGAACGATGGATGAATATGAATTGAATAATTTAGAGATTATTGAGAGTTTTCATCTTCAAAAATAATTCTAGCTTCACGTTTATATATTTCTAACGCACTTGGTTTTCCATCGTAACAATCTTCCCAAAATCCCGCTTCACGCCAGCTTATAGGACCAATAGTAAGAAGCTCTAATGTTCCTGGCGAAATTTTCCAATTGGTAGGAATTTTTTTAGTTATAATCTCAAATTGGCTAACATTTTGTAAAACTGGTTGGTCATTGGAATCACTTTGTATTAGAAAAGAGACTATATCTAAACGCAACTCAATCGCTAATACAATGTATTCTTTGCCAACTGTTATCCAGGAGCTTTTTTCTTGGTATTCTTTTGTTTGTTCATTATAAATTTTAATACATTTAATTTTCATATAGTTCCTTTAATAAAATTGAGGAGTTTCATATTTGAAATTTGGCTGCGGTGAGACATTCCACATACCTTGATGATTGAACACTGCTTTATAATCTCTTCCATAATAAACGTCACCAGTTATATGATTGCGGTAAAAGTGCATTTGAAAATCACCTGATGGGCTAGATTTAGATTCTGTTGCGTACTTGCGCCAATCAGAAATATTTCCAGGACGCGCCAATAGCTCATCAATCAGTTTTGGATTTTTAAGTGGGCCTATAGGCAATTGTGCAGCATTGTTAATAGCTTCTTGTGTTAAAAATCCTTCTTTATTAAATATTGAACTTGCTTGTTCTAAATTCAAGCGCTTCTGCAATCGTAACCCGCTAATGTGATTTTGAGAAGCTATATTCCCTATGCTCTCTGGGGCTAACCCACTGCTGTTTTTGCCAAACAACCCACTTTTATAAAGAAATCCTTCAGTTCCAACAAATGTACTGAGTCTTCCTGCTCCCTGCATAAATGCAGCCTCAGCTAACGGTCCTAACATTGTGCCTTCTGACACTAAACCTAGAGTTGATGCAGTTAGAATTCCACCTGCAACTGTACCAACAGTTGAAACAACTACCTCAGGTAATACTGCAACAGCCGCTGCTCCAGCTGCACCGTAAATAATTCCTTTTTCAAGAAAGGATTGATCACCCATAAAGCTATATTGTTCGCGTTGCTCAGACTGTTTTACTTTTTGGAGTATATTATTAATAGCATTATTACTATTAGTATGTTTAGTATTATGTTGATTCAACTGATATGAATTGTGTGTTTGTTTTTTTGATAATAACGCAACATTTTGAGCACCGTTTCTCCGCCGACTCGCCATCTCGCTCAGCTCTTCACTCCACCTCGGATCTTTGACATCAATATCTGTTTGTCCCATGTTTGCAACAGTATGATCATCGTTTTGTTGTTCGTTTTGAAACGTTACATTTTGTTGCTTGAGAATATCATTTGTAATATGCGAACCGGCATAGCTTCCTATCATACTGCCTAACACATTCGCGCTCATCATACCTGCATCAAAATGATGATTGAGTGCTGCGTCAGCGCCGCTTGCGGCAAATGTTTTTATGCCTATGCGTGCTAATTCATTTTCAAGTTCATTATCTGTAACCGCTCCTACTGTTGCGTTGAATGCAGCGCCAACTTGAGTTTTCCAATCAAACTTTTTTTCTAATCCTGTGCTCATTAATACAGCTTGTTGCGCGAGTGCAACGCCTTCCGCAAGTGCAATATTTTTTGCTAAGGATTCGCCTGGGAAT
>JARLJN010000113.1 GCA_031291255.1 Gammaproteobacteria bacterium | reverse complement strand
GAAACCCAACATAACGTTACGTTGGGTTTCGTAAAAAGCACTCAACCCAACCTACAAATTCTTCCAAAAGAGAGTGAAATGGGTGATTTTGGTTATTTCGCCTTGAGTTTTGCCCATAAATTTGCCACAATTGCCTCCCTGTTTCTAATATCGATCAATATTTATGCGCTTATCCGATTTTCAATACGATTTACCTCTAGAAATGATTGCTCGTTATCCTTTGCCTGAACGCAGCGCAAGTCGATTGCTTTGCCTAGAGGGCAGTACAGGAAACATTACGCATGCGGGTTTTGAGGATATCTTGTCTCTGCTGACTCCTAAGGATTTATTGGTTTTCAATAATACCAAGGTGATTCCGGCGCGTTTGCGGGGCACTAAGGAGACCGGCGGCCGCGTAGAAATGTTGGTGGAGCGCATTCTTGATGATCATCGTGTATTGGCGCATGTGCGTGCTAGTAAGGCTCTGAGAGTGAATTCATTTGTTCAGTTCGCTGGTAATGTGCAATTTGAAATGTTGGGACGGCAGGATGATTTATTTGAACTGGGTTGCACAGACAGCAGACCCGTTTTAGAGGTGCTGGAAACCATAGGTGAAATTCCCTTGCCTGTGTATTTTCAGCGTGAAGCCGAAGAAAGTGATAAAGAGCGCTATCAAACAGTTTATGCCCAACACAAAGGCTCAGTGGCTGCCCCCACCGCGGGTCTGCATTTTGATGCGAAACTGTTGGAGCAACTAAAAGTTAAAGGGGTTCAAATGGCCTTTTTGACCTTGCACGTAGGGGCGGGGACATTTGCCCCCGTACGCGTTGAGCAGATTGAGGAACATAAAATGCACCCTGAATATCTAGAAGTCACAGAAGAATTATGCGAAAAGGTGCGTTTAACAAAAGCTAATGGCGGTCGTGTCATTGCTGTAGGCACTACATCGGCTCGCAGCTTAGAAACTGCATCTGCCTCAGGTGAAATTTTACCTTTTTCAGGTAATACCAGCATATTTATTTATCCAGGCTATCAATTTAAATGTGTTGATGCATTGATCACAAATTTGCATGTTCCTGGGTCTACTTTATTAATGATGGTGTCAGCTTTCGCCGGGTATGAGCAAGTCATGCACGCCTATCAAGTTGCAGTAGAGCAAGGCTATCGGTTTTACAGTTATGGTGATGCAATGTTTGTGACAATTAAAAAAGCAAAAAAAGATTAATACTAGTTTTAAGTTTGCGTGCAGCGACTTAAAAAGGTAAATTAGGGAACTTTAATTTTTGATAATAGGGATAAGAAATGACCATGATTAATAGTATTTTAAGTTTCTTTGTGACAAATGCCTATGCCGATGCTGGCAACGCGACAGCTCAACAACCTAACAATGTTTTTCTTCCTTTCTTCCTTGTTATCTTCGTTTTATTTTTATATATCACCGTTTGGCGTCCTCAAAACAAGCGTGCAAAAGAACAAAAAGAATTATTAAATTCATTGGCAAAAGGTGATGAAGTTGTGACTGCTGGTGGAATGGTTGGAAAAATAAATAAAATCACAGAGAGTTATATTGTTTTGTCAGTGTCTGATACCACAGAAATTACTTTGCAACGATCCTCTGTCATAACCATTTTGCCTAAAGGCACATTGAAATCTATCTAAATTTTCTTGTGGAAATAATTCTAATTTTAAAATGTAACATGGATGAAACGTATGATTCTGAATAGATATCCTTGGTGGAAAAATTTATTAGTTGTTGTTGTTATTTTTATAGCATTTATTTATGCCGCACCTAATGTGTTTGGTGAAGATCCTTCGGTGCAAGTCTCTGGTTCAAGTGCGACTATTGTTGTAGATGACGCAAAAATAGAGACTATCAAACAGGTGTTGCAGTCAGCACATATAACTTACAAGAGCATGCAAACAGAAAATAAAAGTTTGCTGTTACGCTTTGATTCAACAGATGTGCAGTTAAAAGCGAAAGAAGCGATACAAGAAGCATTAGGAAATGATTATCTTGTCGCGTTAAATCTAGCGCCGGCAACACCAGAATGGTTGAAGTCTGTGGGCGCATTGCCTATGAAATTAGGCTTGGATTTACGAGGCGGCGTGCATTTTTTATTGCAAGTGGATGTCGACTCTGTTGTTAAACAACGTGTAGAAGGCGATTTGCGCGGCATTAGTCAATTGCTTAGAGATGACAGGATTCGTTATACCGGTCTTACACGTAATAGTGAAAACGGCATAGACTTGCAATTTCGTTCTGAAGATGCTGCTGCTAATGCACGTCATAGCTTAACAGAACGTTTTACAGAATTTACTTGGACCATGAGCAATGATGGCAGTAATTATATGCTCAAAGGAAATTTAGATCCTGTTGCTTTACAACGTTCTCGTCAAGACACACTAGATCAAGCAATGAATACCTTGCGAAATTTAGTGAATGAATTAGGTGTGTCAGAAGCGGTAGTGCAGCAACAAGGTGCAAGCCGTGTTTCGGTTGATCTGCCTGGTATACAAAATACAACTGAAGCAAAAAATATTTTAGGAAAAACAGCGACATTAGAATTTCATATGGTTGATATGGATCATGATGCAGCAAGCGCAGTGGGTGGAGTAGCACCGCCAGAAACGCATCTTTATTATGATAGAGGTCGTCCTGTTTTACTTAAAAACGATATTATTCTACGTGGTTCTTCTATTGTTAGCGCATCATCCGGTATGGGTGAAGATGGACGTCCTTCCGTGAATGTACGTTTAGGCGGTGGTGGCGAAAGCTTATTTGAGAAAACAACCGCAGAAAGTATAGGCAAAGCGATGGCCGTTCTTTTTGTGGAAGTAAAATCAGAACCTAAAACTGAAAACGGAAAAACAGTTATTCATTATCGCACCGATAAACGCGTAATCAGTGTTGCGACTATTCAAAGTGCATTAGGCAATAGTTTTCAAATCACAGGATTAACGGGCCAGGATGAAGCGCGTACATTGGCTTTATTATTGCGTGCCGGGGCATTGCCTGCGCCAGTGACTATCATGGAAGAACGTCAAGTAGGGCCTAGCTTAGGTAAGCAAAATATTCGTATGGGTATTTTGTCTGTCGCAGTGGGTTTTGCTTTAGTTGTTTTCTTCATGGCTATTTATTATGGCGTGATGGGACTGATTGCAGATATCGCATTAGGTATGAACTTAATTTTAATCGTCGCTGTTTTATCACTGCTAGGTGCGACACTCACATTACCAGGTATTGCAGGTATGGTACTCACTGTAGGTATGGCGGTGGATGCTAACGTATTAATTTTTGAGCGTATACGTGAAGAATTGCGTAATGGTTTAGGTGTGCAAGCGAGTATACATGCAGGTTATGAAAGAGCATTTATGACGATTGTTGATGCGAATCTCACAACGTTAATTGTTGCAATCGTATTATTCAGTCTAGGTTCTGGCGCTGTGAAAGGTTTTGCAGTGACACTGACTATAGGTTTGATTACATCTATGTTTACAGCAATTACAGGAACACGTGCCATCGTAAATGCTTTATATGGCGGCAAACCTGTAAAACGTATTTCGATAGGAATGTAATAAGAGTTATATGAAAAATGTGAATCATATTTCCGTTCATGGAAATGACAAGAGGATAAGCAAACATGGAATTTTTTAAACATAATACACAAATTGATTTTATGGCGCAGCGCAAATGGGCTGCGATTATTTCTACTATATTATTTATTCTATCTCTCATTTCATTAGCAATGAACGGATTAAATTGGGGCTTGGATTTTACGGGTGGAACGCAGATTCAATTAAGTTTTCCGACGACAACGAATATCAATCAGATAAGAGACAGTCTGCAAAATGCAGGGTTTCCTGAAGCTGTTGTCATCAGCTATGGTACATCTAAAGATGTGTTAATCAGTTTGGTGCCTAAACATGAAAAAAATCAACCTGCTAATGCTAATGGAATTGAAGCAAGTAAAGATGTTGTTGTGAGTCAGGTGTTAGCAGCTTTACCAACAGCTAAAGTTCAGCAAGTAGATTATATAGGCCCGCAAGTAGGACAAGAATTAGCAACAAAAGGTGCGCTTGCTATTTTCATCGCTTTGCTTGGCACTATGGCTTACATTGCGCTGCGTTTTGAATTTCGTTTTGCTGTAGGTTCCACCGTCGCATTGATTCATGATCCTATTTTAATTTTGGGCATTTTTTCTTTTTTTCATATTGAATTTAATTTAATTGCATTAGCTGCTGTGCTAACTGTAATAGGTTATTCATTGAATGATACTATCGTGATTTTTGATAGAGTACGTGAGAATTTCCGTAAACTCCGTAAAGCCACGCCTATGGAAGTGATCAATCAATCTACCAATCAAACACTATCTCGAACCATAATGACATCTGCTCTTACGCTCACCGTTGTGTTAGCGTTGTTTTTCTTGGGAGGTAGTATGTTGCATGGTTTCTCATTGGCATTAATTATTGGTATTTTAGTCGGAACCTATTCTTCAATTTATGTCGCAGGTTCATTAGCGTTGACTTTAGGTTTGACTCGTCAACATTTGTTGCCAACACCTAAAGAAGAATTAGATCAGCGCCCATAAAATTTTTGTAGCAAGTAGCCCGGATTGAGCACAGCGAAAATCCGGGATGGATTTCAAAGATCTGTGCTTGCAACCCCGGATTTTCGCTGTGCTCAATCCGGGCTACAATTATTTTTAGATGAGGAATGTGTTATGCTAAGGAAAGCTTTAACAAAAGAGAAGCTTGCGCCGCCTGAGTTGCCACCATACAGTTCTTTGGCTGTGCGTGTGATAACGGAAGCACAAAAATTTTTTTCTTCAAAAAAAATATTGCAATTATCTGTAGGGTCATCATCCTGTAAAGAAAATTTTTCTCATGGAATACATTCAGTATTCAAAAGTCATATTTATATAGCACGCTCTCCCAATCATGAAACTTTCGGTCATTTTATAAGGGACTTAGCTTATAATCCTAATTTGTCTATTTCTCATGTAATAGGTATGGGACTAGATAAATGCGATAATTTCACTGATTTTTGCATTTCAAATCGTGATGAGATTTTATGGGAATCTTATAAAATAAGCGTAAAAAATTATAAACGATTAAGTGATAATATTATTCAGTCTGTATTCTCAACGATGTTGAGTGAGTATGATTTAGAAAATGCTGCATTTTATTATAAAAATATTCATGTGAAATTGTTAGGGCTTGATGAAACTAACAGTCTTCAACTGGCTAGCGACACAACTCACATCATGAAGGATACGTTGTTGCAATTGCTTGCTACGCACCAACCCATATTAATATACAGCTCGTTAAATAAAGGCTGTGCTGCTTATCTTGCTTTTACTTTTGTGTTAATCGAAAATTTTTCCTCTATTTTTGAAGGAGGAAATCCTACTGTCATTGCTGAAAGAATTCATTCTTTGTTTTGTGAAGCGTACAAAAATTCGAGTATGACTATGGAGATACCACAGTATTTAGAAGCGATTCGTAATGCAGATATATTGCATAGATACGCCATGGCTAAAGGATATATGTTGGAAAATAAAATTAAACATTCTGTTGGATGTTTTAATTTACAAAAAGAATATTTTTCTGCAAAAACGAATAATACTGAAATGCAGAGACAGCATTCTTTGTTTGCTGATGGAAAAAAATCTAAAGCGGATGAATTTACAAGCATTAAAGATGTTGATGATTGGTCTTTAATAAACCCCAAGATAGAATCACCGTCTCCGGGCAAATCTTAACTCGAGATTATGTTATGAAAAATTTTCCTGAATATGAATCGTTTGATGGCCTTGGGTTAGCCGGTTTGGTGCAGCGTAAAGTCGTTTCACCTGAAGAATTACTTGAGGCAGCGATAGAGCGAATTGAAGCAAGGAATCCACAATTAAATGCCGTGATTTATAAGATGTATGATCAGGCAAAAGAATCTCTAAAAGATATTCCGCAAGGTCCATTTCAAGGTGTGCCATTTTTACTTAAAGATTTGCTCGCAGATTATGCGGGTGTACCTCTCAGTTCAGGTAGCTGTTTTACAAAAAATTGGATTCCTCAACGTGATGGCGAATTGGTACGTCGTTTTAAAAAAAGCGGATTAATCATATTAGGGAAAACCAATGTGCCTGAATTTGGTTTGAGTTACGTGACTGAGCCTGAGTTATATGGGCCTACACGTAACCCTTGGGATGTCTCTCGTTCCCCGGGTGGGTCTAGTGGTGGTTCAGCGGCTGCTGTTGCTGCAGGTATGGTGCCCATGGCGCATGGAAATGACGGAGGTGGTTCAATTCGTATTCCTGCATCTTATTGCGGTTTATTTGGTTTTAAACCTAGCCGCGGCCGTAATGCTTCGGGTACGCAAGTCATGCGTGCGTGGGAAGCTATGGTTGCTGAGCATGTGCTCACACGCAGTGTGCGCGACAGTGCAGCCATGATGGATGTATTGGCAGGTCCTGAAGTTGGGTCTTTTGTTTCAATGCCTGCACCCGAACACTCTTTCTTAAGTTGCTTAGAACAGCCCGTGAGAAAGTTACAAATTGCATTGCTGGAAAAACCTTTTTTTCCCGCGAGTATCAGTTTCGAAAGTTTATCCGGTGTGAATCGAGCTGCGACGCTTTGTAAACAACTAGGGCATACTGTTGATAGTGTTTCACTTAATATTAATGGGTCCGAAGTGGCTTTGGCCTATATCATAGTATTGGCTGGAGAGATGTCAGCGACACTAAAACGTATAAGTGATGTGATGGGGCGTAAGCCTAAACACAGAGAGATAGAGCTGCAGACTGAATTTTTGGTGAGCGTGGGCGCGAACATGAAGTCCGCAGACTTTTCATGGGCTACGGATGTATTAACAGATGCTGCTAAACATATGGCGCATTTTTTCCAAGATTATGATGTGTTAATGACGCCCACTATGCCTAGTGCGCCTCCTCTCATTGGAGTCGTTAAACCCGATTTTTTTGAGTTAAGTATGATGGAGGTTTTATCGCATGTTCCTATCACGCCTTTGTTGCGCAAAGCAATGGAGCGGGGAGCTGCGAAAAATTTTGCAATGATTCCTTATACGCCGATTTTTAATATCAGCGGCCAACCTGCTATGTCGGTCCCACTTTTTATGGATGATGCAGGGCTGCCGTTAGGCATACAATTTGCAGCTGCAACGGGTGCGGAAGAAACGTTGTTTCAATTGGCGGCGCAGTTAGAAATTGCAATGCCATGGTTTGATAACACACCTGAAGGTTTGAAATCCTAACCTATATTTCCCAAATGCGGCCCTATGCTCTGTAACAAGAGCTTGAGGACTTTAGGATTTCCAGCAACGATATTGCCGGTTTTAAGATAATTTTCGGCGCCTTTAAAATCAGAGACTAAACCGCCAGCTTCTTTCACCATGAGCGAGCCTGCGGCAATATCCCAAAGATTTAAGCCCATTTCCCAGAAACCGTCATAACGGCCAGCCGCAACATAGGCTAAATCAAGTGCTGCTGAACCCGCACGGCGTATGTCTTTGCAGCTTTCTAATACAGAAGAAAGTGAATTCATGTAGGCTGTTGTTTCGGATGCGTTATGGGTATGTGGTGAGCCAGTGCCTAATAGGCATTCATTGGGATTGCTGCGTTTACTGACGCGCATACGTCTATCATTGACTTGTGCACCTTTGCCGCGGCTGGCAGTGAATAATTCTTGGCGTACGGGATCATAGATGACGCCATGTTCTATTTTGCCTTTGTGGCTGATTGCGATAGAAACACAAAAATGAGGGACGCCATGAATAAAATTACGTGTCCCATCCAAAGGATCAATAATCCATGTAAATTCATTTCCAGCGGTTTCGCCGCCTTCTTCACCAATAATACCGTGGTCAGGATAGGCTTTGCGTATCACCGCGATAATTTCACGTTCGGCTTGTTTGTCTATGTCAGTCACATAGTCGTATGGGCTTTTTTCGCTGACCTGTACGGTATCTAAGCGATCTAAGGCGCGGATAATGATGTTGCCTGCGGTACGCGCGGCGCGTACTGCTATATTTATGAGTGGGTGCTTCATAGTGTTTTTATAGAGCAAATGTCTGAAATAGGGCGCCAACTATACCAAAGATTTGAGGAATGTGAAAATTAAATCTCATTCAAAAACGCAATGTGCTGGATTGTTATCGCCTGGACGGCAGTTAATTACAAATTGTGAGCTAGATTTGGTATTCCAGGGTGCTGGCGGGTTTTGTTCAAAATAAGGTTTATCATATTGTTGAGTGCTGGCTAGAACAAAGGATGGGCACAGTATTCCAGGGCAAGCTTCATAGCGGCAATATATCTTTTTGAAGTCCTCGTTCCCCATGAAAGAATGGCTGGCAATGCCAAAGTAATAATGTTCTTCAGGAGAATAAGGGGAAGGGCGCATCTCCCATCCTGCTGGCGGATGCTGGGGATCCAGGCCTTGTATGGGCGGGCAGGTATCAGCTAGGCTAGATAAGCTGACAAAACTTAGCATGAGCGTTATTATGAGGCAGTTTTTCATAGGATTCCAAATTCATAAAGTAGATATTATATTTTGCCAACGAATTATTTACAAAGCAGATTAGTAGCACGGACTAAGGCGTTCAGCGCCGAGTCCGCGAGGTCGGCGATATATATATTCCCGGACTCACTTCGTTTAGTCCGGGCTACAAAGGCATAATATAGCAGATTAAGGCGTAAGTAGGTTTATGTTAAAGAATATACGTATAGTTCTCATCAATACTTCGCATCCTGGAAACATAGGGTCGGCTGCTCGCGCGATGAAAACCATGGGGTTAACGGAGCTTTATTTGGTTGATCCTAAGTTATTCCCTCATCCCAAAGCAGAAGAGATGGCATCCAATGCTGCCGATATTTTAGTGCATGCGCACGTCGTTCCCGACTTAGAAACAGCTGTCGCTGATTGCGGATTAGTCGTTGGAACCAGTACACGAACAAGAGCGATACCTTGGCCTCTCTTAACGCCGCGTGAGTTTGCAGAAAAAGCACGAGTTGAAACAGCAAACACAAAAGTCGCTGTCATTTTTGGTCGTGAGCAATCGGGTTTGACGAATGATGAATTACAGCGTTGTCATTTTCACATACAAATACCCAGTAACCCAGATTACAGTTCGTTAAATTTAGCATCAGCAGTACAGGTGATTTGCTATGAGTTACGTGTTGCAAGTGAAATAGAAAAACCTGTAGAGGAAGCATGGGATTATCCATGGGCTAACGCAGAGCAGATGGAAGGATTTTTTGAACATTTACGCGTAGTGATGTTGGAGTTGGATTTTTTAAAATTAGAAGCGCCCAGACAATTAATGGCACGCTTACGAAGATTGTTTTATCGCGCGCGACCTGATGTGATGGAAATAAATATTTTGCGCGGCATACTCAATGCAGTTGAAAAAAATATAAAAAAATAAATATGACATTTCCTCTTTATCAAGAAATTCCTTACGCAGATCCTTTGAGTGTGTTTGCGCATTTTCATAGAGATTATGGTTCTGTATTTTTAGACAGCTCTTTGTCGCATGAAACATTAGGGCGATATAGTTATATTGCTATAGATCCTTTTACTATTATAAAAAGTAAAAATGGATGTGTGACTAGCAATGACATTATTCTTAATGGAGATCCATTTGCTTATTTGAACGAGCAGCTGATTCACTATACGCTTGTTTCATTACCTGATCTGCCTCCTTTTCAGGGCGGATTTGCAGGTTATTTTGGATATGAACTTTATCAACATCTAGAAAATATTCCGTTTGCTCTTCAGGATGATATGAATTTTCCTGACATGATGTTGGGAATGTATGATCTTATTATTTCTTTTGATAATGTTTTAGAAAAAGCATTTATTGTGTCTTCAGGTTTTCCTGAAATGGATTTATCAAGTCGAAAGCAGAGAGCTAAGCAGAGAATGGCTGAGTTGCTTACGAGATTCAATGAAAGTGGTATTCAACCTAAAAAATTCTCTGCTCTTAAAAAAGATGATATTAAAAATCATTTCACGCAACAAGCATATTGTGAAGCTGTGAATAAAGTTGTTGAATATATTTCAGAGGGCGATATCTTCCAAGCAAATATTTCACAACGTTTTACTGCTGAAATTCCTGATGATTATTGCGCTTTTGAATTATATAAACAGTTAAGACAAATCAATCCATCCAGTTTTGCTGCATATTTAAATTTTTCTACAGTTAAAATTATTTCTGCATCGCCTGAAAGATTTTTAAAGTTACAGCAAGGTGTAGTTGAAACACGTCCTATTAAAGGCACGCGTCCTCGTGGAAAAAACATAGCAGAAGATAAAAAAATTGCAAAAGAGTTATTAGCAAGTGCAAAAGACAATGCAGAAAATGTGATGATAGTTGATCTCATGAGAAATGATTTGTCTCGTGTATGCGAACCACATTCAGTAAAAGTGACGCAGCTGTGTGGTTTAGAATCTTTTGCGACCGTGCATCATCTTGTTTCTGTCGTGCGGGGTAAATTGAAATTGAATTTGAATGTGATTGATTTGTTACGTGCAACGTTTCCAGGTGGTTCAATCACAGGTGCTCCTAAGATTCGTGCTATGGAAATTATTGCAGCGCTTGAGCCTACGCAACGCGGTCCATATTGTGGCAGTGTGGGATTCATCAGTTGGTCTGGTGATATGGATACTTCCATTGCGATTCGCACACTTGCCATTAACAATAATGCCATTTCATATCAAGTAGGCGGAGCCATTGTTGCTGATTCAAATCCAGATGAAGAATATCAAGAAACACTGACTAAAGGAAAAGCGTTAGTTGAGGCGTTGACGCATGAGTAAGAGCGTTTTAGTGATCGATAATTTTGATTCTTTTGTTTTTAACATAGTGCGATATGTTGAAGAGTTGGGATATTCAACAACAGTGCAGAGAAATAATGCGTTTACTATCAGTGAGATTGTTGCGCTTAATCCATCGCATATTATTATTTCTCCGGGACCGTGCACGCCCAATGAAGCGGGGATATCGTTAGATATTATTCGTGAGTTAGGTAGTAAGATTCCTATTTTAGGAATATGTTTAGGTCATCAGGCTATAGGTCAGATATTTGGTGGTGCAGTTAAAAAAGCGGTGCGTCCTATGCACGGCAAGTCATCTTTGATTACGCATCATTCGTTAGGTGTTTTTGCTGGAATAAAATCTCCATTAAAAGTTGGGCGATATCATTCATTGATTGTGACTGATGAAAGTTTATTAACTGATATGGTAGTGACAGCAAGATGTGAAGCGGGTGAAATTATGGGATTGCAACATGCTCATCATCCTATTTATGGTGTGCAATTTCATCCTGAGTCTATTTTGACAGACTCGGGGCATCAGATGATTAAGAATTTTTTATCAGTTTGACATGCTAATGACAATGTAACGTTATGTTGGGTTTCGTAAAAGGCACTCAACCCAACCTACAGTACTATTTTGACAGACTCAGGACATCAGATGATTAAGTTGTAGGTTGGGTTGCTTTACAAACCCAACATAACCGAGAATTGTTGGGGATTTTAAAAAAATGAAAACCTTGTTCTTCTGTCTCAGTCATGTTGGGTTTCGTTAAAAAGCACTCAACCCAACCTACACCCAACCTACACATAACACAAAAAATATGTGCATACCCTAGCCCTAATAGTCGCGGCTAGATGGGAAGGGTAAACATTAAACGGATTCTTTCATTCCGATTAAGGTGTTAGTGCCTTTAATGACAGCAGGGCGTTCTTCCATGTTGTTACACCATGCGCTGATATTCGGAAGTTGCTCGCTGGTGAAGCCGTAGCGTTCGTATTCTCTTATCCAAGGGAAAGTTGCAATATCAGCTATGGAGTAATCACCTGATATAAATTCATTTTCAGAAAGTTGGTTTTCTAAAATGCCGAACACACGTTTAGTCTCATTATTAAATCGCTTCACTGCATAAGGCACTTCTTCGGGGGCGTGATACATAAAATGTTTGCTGTTACCCAAAGTAGGCGCTATTTTTGAACTTTCAAAGAGCAGCCATTGTAAGACTTCATATTTTTCATGTGTTTCTTGAGGCAGCAGCTGACCGCTTTTTTCAGCAAGATACAACAGGATAGCGTTGGTTTCGAAGATAACTATGGGTTTACCATTAGGGCCTTCGCGATCCAAAATAAGAGGGAAGATTCGGTTTGGAGTGGGTTTGAGAAATTCGAGTTCTAATTGTTGAGTATTTTCTTTTGTGACAGGGAAGATAGAGTAAGGTAATTGTACTTCTTCTAACATAATAGCAATAGTGTGCGTGCTAGGCGTGGGGGACCCGTATAGCTCTATCATTTTAAACTCCAAACCTTTGAAATTGTGTGCTTCTTGTGTGCTGCTTAGTTATTTTGTGCAGCATCTTAAGGGGTAATAAAGGTGGGTAATAATAGTGGGTCTTAAATTAAAATCAAGAGAAAAAATGCATTTAACTTCATAATTGTTTTGGGTTTGACTACACCTAGGCTCCCGCGTAAACTGATTTAAATCCCGTCAGTGACATACCTTATGATTTCAATGTGCTTTAAAAGTTACTTTGCTAATCGAAAATTTCTTTTGAATTATGCTCAATATTTTTATTTAAATAATGTAGGTCTTTTTTTATTGGCAGGAATTAAATTTTTTATTGCTTAATGTAACATGTTCATGTACTCAATAATTTGAAAATAACATTAATTAGGACAATGGAATGTTCAAATCATATTTTCTTGTAGGTGGTGCTGGATTTATTGGATCACATTTAATCGATGGGTTGCTCAAGCAAGATTATGTGGAAAAAGTGACAATCTACGATAACTTTTCCAATGGTCAAGAATGGCATTACAAACATCACCATCATGATGCGCGCTTAATGTTAGTGCGAGGTGATGTGATTGACTCGTCGTCACTCACAAATGCGATGAATGGCCACGAAGTTGTAATTCATCTTGCATCTAACTCTGATATTTCATTAGCGATAAAAAATCCTAGTATAGATTTTAAGGATGGCATTGTTCTAACATATCATGTTTTAGAAGCGGCTCGTTTAACGCAAATTAAAAGAATAATTTATACATCAGGCAGCGGTGTTTATGGTGAAGTTGGTGAATTAGCGAGTCGTGAAAACCAGGGTGACCTGCATCCTATTTCACCTTACGGTGCGAGTAAGTTGGCGGGTGAAGCATTTATTTCCAGTTATTGTCATATGTTTGGTCTCAGTGCTTGTGTGTTTCGTTTTGGAAATGTGGTAGGACCCAGACAAACTCATGGAGTAGGTTATGATTTTGTAAGAAGTTTGTTAAAGAATAAAAATTCACTGCGTATATTAGGAAATGGCAAGCAAAGTAAATCGTATATTTATGTGCAAGATGTTGTGCAAGCCGTTTTATTGGTAAATGAAAAAATGCAAAGCCAGTATGAAGTTTATAATGTAGCGACAGGTGATTATATTACTGTTTCTGAAATTGCAAATATTGTTGTAGATTGCATGGGGTTAGTACGCGAAGTCACTTTTGAATATACGGGTGGTGATAGAGGTTGGAATGGTGATGTTCCTATTGTGAGACTCAACACAGATAAAATTCGTGCGATGGGTTGGCGTTGTGAGCATAACTCGGAACAGTCCATCAGAAAGTCTGTTCTTGCAATGATAGAGCATGCAAAAACAAATGCGGTAACTTCTGATTTGTCGCAAATTATTTAGGAAGATTGATTCATGACAATGTTATCCAGCCAGGTTGGCATTATAGGGGCTGGACCTTCTGGTTTGGCGGTTAGTTTTTTTCTCAAAGACAAATCAGACATAGTAGAAAGTCAGTTGCACGTAGGAGGACATGCTTCTTCATTTCAAGAGTGCGGGTTTACATTTGATTATGGCCCGCATATTTTATTTTCGCGCGATCAACAAATTTTAGATTTTATTATTGCAAGCTTGGGTGAGAACGTCAGCAAGTGCAGGCGAAATAATAAAATTTCCTACAAAGATAGATTAATCAAATATCCTTTTGAAAATGATTTAACATCACTTCCACTTGAGGATAATTACGCATGTATACGAGATTTTATTTTCAATCCTTGCAAACAGGAATTTTCTATACCAAAAAATATGCGAGAATGGTTTTTAAAAACATTTGGTGAAGGTATCTGTACGCGTTATTTATTTCCATACAATGAAAAAGTTTGGAACATACCAGTAGAGCAGCTCTCAATGGCGTTAGCAGAGAGAATTCCCAATCCACCGCCTGAAGATATTTTAAAATCATCGTTAGGATATAGTACCGAAGGATACTTGCATCAGCTTTATTATTTCTATCCAAAAAAAGGTGGCTATCAAGCTATATGTGAGGCTTGGAAAAAATCAGCAACGATTATCTATCAATTTAACGTAGCGAAAATCCAAAGAACCAATAGCGGAAATATTAAATTGATAGATACAAAAGGAAATTCACGCATCTATAATCGCTTAATTAGTACTATGCCAATACATGAGATAGTAAATAAATTAGATATGGAAGTGCCTGGAGAGATTCAATCTGCTATTAGTCAGTTAATTGTGAATCCTATGTTTGTCGTTTCTTTTGGTATTCGTGGTGTTGATCATAATCAATATACGGCAGTTTATTTTCCCGAATCTGAATTTTGGGTGAATCGTATTAGTTATCCTTGCACCTTTTCATCTGAAAATGGTCCTAAAGAACATTGGAGTTTGCAAGCAGAGATTACGTGTTCAAAAGGTTCAGATGTGTGGTGTAAAACAGATGCTGAGATTTTGATGCATACAAAAAAAGGTTTGCAACAACGTAACTTACTGCCCCCAGATAATGAAATTATACTTGAGCGTGTTGATAGACAAGAACGTTCATACGTAGTTTATGATGTGGGTTATGAAAAAAATGCAGAAAAAGTGAGAGCATGGTTTACTTCTATAGGTATACACTTGTTAGGTCGTTTCAGTTATTTTGAATATATTAATGTAGATATGGCTGTCGATAGAGCGCTGAAATTGGCTATTGAATTAAATGGAGATGTGGGTGATATGTTAGAGCTTAAGTCTCTTTATTTAGAGCGTGCTCTGGCGCGTTTAAAATTACCAAACATATGTAGCGTGGAATAAGAGTATGAAAAAAAAATTAGAGACTCGTTTTGTATTAGATTTTGTAAACAATGATTATCCTTATTTAGAAGAAGTCAATGAAGGGATAGTTAAACAAGTTAAATCGACTGAGAGTGAAGCATCTATTTTAGATGTAGGGGCAGGCAGGGGTGCATTAGGGGCAGCACTATGTGCACTAGGTTATGAAGTATGGGCCATAGAATCGAATAGAATTGCTGCCAGTGAAGTAAGCGATAAAGTAAATCAGGTGATTTGTGCTGATCTTCATGATATGAATAAGATACACGAGTGTGTGAAAAATAAAAAATTTAACTACATTGTTTTTTCTGATGTGTTAGAGCATGTTTATGATCCTCTTCACGTTTTACGTAGCTATTTACCACTATTGGAAGATAGTGGAAAAATTTTAATTTCACTTCCTAATGCAGTCAATTGGCTAAATCGTTTGCGTTTTATGTTGGGTATGTTTAATTACGAAATGACAGGCGTGATGGATCGCACGCATGTGCGTTTCTTCACATTTAAATCAGCTAAAAAAATGCTGGAAGCCGCAGAGTGCAAAGTAATTAAAGTTGATAGTACTCCTTTCATTACACGAGCATTTCTTCCTATTATTAAAAAAATATTATCCAATAAAAATGATATGACTAATGTGAAAACTATTATAGATTCGCCATATTATCAATTATACATAAAATATATTTATCCTATTGAGTATGCTATTACACGAATAATGCCGTCGTTGTTTGCATTTAGAATCATTCTTGTGTGTGAAAAAAATAAATAAAAGGAGCTCTTGTGGATTCAGGTATGCGTGTCACTGTTTCGATGATCACTATGAATGAAGAAGGTTCTGTTGCAGCTATTATTAAAGACATACAGAGAATAATTCCTGGAGCAGAAATACTGATAGTGGATTCCAGTAAAGATGCAACGCCTATCATAGCTCAGGAATTGGGTGCGAAAGTGATTCGTCAATTTCCTCCGCGTGGATATGGTCCAGCGATGGAAAGGGCGTTGCGAGAAGGTACACGAGAAGTCGTCGTTACATTAGATTGTGATGACACCTATCCAGTGGATAAAATTCCTGAACTTGCCGCTCTGATTCTCGATCAGCGTTATGATTTAGTTGATGCCTCTCGATTGAAAAGCAAACCACAAGCTATGCCATGGCTAAATTATTTTGCGAATGTATTTTTTGCAGGGATAGCGAGTGTATTGTTCTTTAGAAAACTAACTGACTTGCACAGCGGAATGCGAGCCTATCGTAAGAGCATGATAGATGCACTTTCTTTCCAGGCTAACGGTGCGGCATTACCCGTGGAGTTGCTTTTAAAGCCTATTATTTTAGGCTACAAAGTGCATAGTGTCTTTATTGATTATCATGAAAGAATAGGGGCAAGTAAGATGCAGCCATTAAGCAGCGCATGGTGGACTTTGAAAAGAATTATTAAAGTGCGGTTTAGTATCAATCGAGCATGATTTTCCAATTGCTATTTTTATAGTTAGGCTCAAGTAAGTTTTTAACAGGATCTGGTGTGAGTTGTAAGCGATAAGTCGCTTTAGCATCAGAAACATATTGTTGTTTGTTTAAATGAATTATTGAATTAGCTATCATTTTTTTATTATTTAGCATTATGTCAGTTTGTGATTTGACTTTGTAATTCCCAGTAAACTTTATTTTTACATTTCTATGTCCTGCAATGATTGTGGGAGCATACAGATAAATGCTTCCCCAGTAATGTTGGTACTCTGTGGCCAAGAATGTATGCAAGTTTTTTGAAAGAGCGTGAAACCTGTCATTATCAACGTATAATTTAACGGGTGATGTTTTGATAGTATCTATAATCTCAGGAACTGTAGTAGGTGTTAGATACATAGAATGAAGTTTAATGATAGGAAAAAGCTTTTTTGAAGGATGATTAATATATTCGATTGATGGCCCTACAAGATGTATTAATCCAGGTACGGGCTGCTCTACATCACGCAGTAAAGGAACGCCAGCAATATAACTTCCTCCGTCACTTAATAAGTTATCCATTAAATAAATCATAGATTTTTGATAGTGCCCATTCATGTAAGGAAGAGTAATAACAAAATGCAAGAGAGGGAAAATTATTCCTATTAAAAGTGTGGAATAATAAATTATCGATATAAAGGCAGACTTAATATCAGCGCTGATGCTATTTGATATAATAGCGCATAATAATATTGGAATTAAGGCCGAAATTAAATAAATGTCATTAAATGCTAATTTTGAATATAAAAAAATTAAGGCTGTGATATAAAAAATTGAAAAGATTACTATTAAATTTTTACGAGTCGTTGTTAGATAAGAAATTGACGCAGCATTGTAAACGGCAGAAAAAAACGTAATATAAAGTATAAAAAGAGCAGGAATAGCTGCTAGAGGGTAATAAAGAAAAGGTTGTTTACATGAAGTCACAAAAAAAATAATGACTGATGAGTAGATAAAAATAAATATGTTATGTTTTACAGGCAATATGAGTATTCCAAATAACGCAAATGGCCATAATAGTGTAAAGCCTGGGTTGTTGTTAATAATTAAATTCCAGAAATAAATACGTGTGTCTATGTAAAAATCAGCTGATGTTATGAGGTAAGCTTCGTAAAAGACGCTGTCTAATACAGTTTTAAGATTAGAAAAGTAAGACCAAAAAATTATGTATATTGAGACGGTCAACAACATGGAAATATTGAATGTATAAATATTTCTTGTCATTTTCCATGTGCGTTCACTTGAAAGCCAACATCCTAATAAGCCCAAGTTTGTCGCAATGATATACCATGCAGCTTTTTGACAGATAAGAAATCCCACAGCGATGCTAATGCCTGCTAATAAATAAGCTTCATCAAGAAGTAAGATTAAGCTGATCAAGCAAAGCCAATAAGCTAATAAATCAACGCGTATATCGGCCGAGTACCTGAGAAATAATGGCGTGAAAATAATAAAAGCTAAGCTGATTAAGATCGCTTTTTGAGAATAGAATTTTTTAAGCCAAATCGATATGCCGGCTAAAAATGCGGTATTGATAAGTGCTATCCAAACTTTGGTATAAAGTAATGGACTCAGTAAGCCGTGAAATAAGGTCATAGGAATAAGAAAAATATAATATCCTAAGACTGTTTTATAGGGTGCAAAATCTCTATATGGGAGACCTATTTTATAGTGCAACGTATGATAGGCAAGCCAGAAGTCATCCATAGCTAATGTTGCGTAAGGGATATAGCAAAGTTGAATGGTGATATAGATTAAACAAACTACGCTTATTTTTAAAACGTAAGTTTGCTTATCGTTAAATTCTTCTTTATTTATAAAGAAATTCATTTTAACGCTTTACTAAGACTGCTTGACCGTTAAGATTCCGTATAATCACAATGTCTGGTCGTCCTTGTAATTCATCTACATAAGTACGTATTCCATCTGTGGAGGAAAACCCATAATCATCGAACACGACAATGGCACCATCAACTAATCGAGGAAGCAGCCACTCAAAAGCATCACGAGCGCTTTGGTAAACATCGACGTCTATGTGGGCAAATTTAAATAAATGATGATTGATTTCCGCGCTTGTTTCTTCAGGAAAAATACCTGCAAGAATTTTTACATTTTTTAAATTCATACTTGTTGCTAAGTTAGCTACGATAGTCTTATTGCTGTTAGCAAACTCATTGCCATGATAAAAGGTATCGTGTTTGCCAGCTTTGACTACACCGCGAAACGTATCACACAAAAATAGAGTTGTCTCTTTTTGGTCTTGTGCAAGACGAGCTGCCATCATGCATCCTGCGCCGCCTCTCCAGCAGCCTACCTCAATTGCATCACCTGCAAGATGGCTCACTTGGTTGGTCAATTGCCAAAGTTCATATAAGCGCATCTTATCTAGTAATGAGTGAGATGCGACCTTTTTGAATACTTCGAGAAATTCGTTATCTACGCGCCAAGGACTGTAGGTGGCATTTGAAATTAATGTAGAGTGTTCGCGATAGCCGCGTAGTTGTGATGTTATTAGCTTAAGAAATAAATGAAAGATATTCCCAGCCCAGCATCTTACTTGATCTGAAATTCTGACTTTCCAAACAGAACTTTCTTGGCTTAATTTAAATTTTAGCATTGGATCATCTTCCTTGATGTGTGCAGCTTGTTCCTAGAGTTAATTTACACTGCTGTTAGTAGCAAATATTTTCTTACTAAACGTGACATGCTTATGTAATAAATAATTCGGAAACAACATTAACAAAGTCGTTAGCATTCTCAATATTATTTTGTTGATCACAAACAGCTTAACTAGCACCACCATAATCAACATGTTCAAGCCTAAAGACATCATCATGACTAACAAATAAATTGAAATCTGTGAAGCAAACTTTTTTGAAACACACTTGAATGTAATGGTTTTATTTGCGAGGTAGTGAAAAATTCCCGCAGTAGAAAATGCCAACATTAAAGCAGGAAGATAGTGTACCTTTAAGAAAGTAACAGCAATTGCAAAGACTGACCAATCTATAAGAGTTGCAATGCCGCCTATGACTGTATAAGTAAAAAGTTCTTTTTGTATAGCTGCGCTATGTTTCATGGATTAGACCGTTTAATTGAGTTAAGGTAGGTATCTATAAATATTAGATGACTCTTCACCTTGTTTTATTTCATCATCATTACTGTGTGTAGAATAATTATTTCTTGGAGACGGTGTATGGAATAAACTTCCGTAAGTTGGGTTAAATTGTACCTCTCCTATATCTATAGCTAACATTTCTATTGTTAACTCTGGGTGATCAGAGTGTAATGAATTGCTAGTATCAGGATTTTCTATATCAAAATGATTTTCTTCTACTGAATGCGCGTGAAATTGTTGGCCGGATAGAGCATCTAAGTATTGTTCGCAACGTTCTCTCTCATCTCTGTCGGGTATTAATTTTGTAAGTATAGATGCAACAGTTTGTAAATTTTTAATAACTTCTTTGGTGGGCTTGAGTTGCTCTAGTTCAGCAGAATTTTTTTTAACACGTTCTATGAGTTGATTGTTTTCTGTTGCGTAGATTATTGTAGTTGCAGTAAAAGAAATGAATATGAGTATATATTCTATGGCTTTCGCTACAGTGAAGGCGGTGCTGCTTGCAGGAAGTAGTGATGCGAAAAAATCGCCAGCAAAATACATACCTGATGCAAGGCTGCCACCTGCTGCAACGCTCAGGATGATTTGTGCGGGTTTGGATTGGGATTGCTTAATAATCCAGTTTTTTATGACATGATTCCATCGACTGAAGTTCACGGTGACCCTCTTTATTTTATGTATGGGTTATCATAATTACTATTGGGCTGTAAGTATATCCCTCTCGAGCTCTGACTGTAGGTTGGGTTGATGCTTTTTACGAAACCCAACATACCGTAATGTTGGGTTTCGTAAAAGGCACTCAACCCAACCTACGCCGTAACAATTGGCTGTGTAGCGGGAATATGGTAAGATCTGCCATCTTTATGAACGATTATTGATTATCAGAAAAATGAAAACACCTATTTATCTAGATTATGCTGCAACTACCCCAGTTGACCCTCGCGTGGCTGAAAAAATGATGGGTTATTTGACTGAGGGAGGCCATTTTGGGAATCCTGCTTCCACTCATTTATTGGGCCTGGAAGCCAAGGCGGCTGTTGAGTGGTCTCGCGGGCAGATTGCGGATTTATTGCACGCTGAACCCTCTGAGATCATTTGGACATCTGGTGCGACAGAAGCAAATAATCTTGCGCTTAAAGGCGCTGCGCATCTTTATCAGCGTAAAGGTAAGCATATAGTCACACTGAAAACAGAACATAAAGCGGTGTTAGACAGTTGTGAACAATTAGAAAAATCAGGATTTTCAGTGACCTATCTGACACCTGAGAAAAATGGTTTGCTTGATCTTGAAAAATTTCAAGCGGCATTACGTGACGATACAATTTTAGTTTCTATTATGCATGTGAATAATGAAATCGGTGTTATTCAAGATATAGAAGCCATTGCAAAAATCACATCACAACGTGAAATATTATTGCATGTGGATGCAGCGCAAAGCATAGGAAAAATTTCGTTAGATCTCAGCAAAATACCTATTGATTTATTGGCTATGTGTGCTCACAAAGTCTATGGGCCCAAAGGTGTGGGTGCATTATATGTAAGACGTAAGCCGCGTGTTCGGGTGGCGGCTCAAATTCACGGCGGTGGCCAAGAGCAGGGTATGCGTTCTGGTACATTGCCTACGCATCAAATTGTGGGTATGGCCGAAGCATTGCGTATTGCCAATCAAGAGATGGCTGTGGGTTATAAAAAAATTAAATTATTGCGAGATCATTTTTTACAAAAAATTTCACAAGTGACAACTGTGATAGTGAATGGTGATCTTGATCAAAGTTATCCTGGCATTTTAAATGTGTGTTTTCACTCTGTAAAAGCAGATGAATTTATGCATGCCTTATCTTGCTTGGCGGTTTCAACAGGATCTGCTTGTGATGCGAAAGGCATAGAGCCTTCTTATGTTTTACGTGCTTTAGGTTTAACAACAGAACAAGCACACACTGCAATTCGTTTTTCTTTCGGACGTTTTACTACAACTGAGCAAATTGATTTTGCGATCAATGAGATTACGAAATTTTTTCAAAATAAATAATTTCGGTATGTCATCCCGGACAAGCGCCATCCACAAAATAGTAAAGTATAACTGTTCTCACATGGCGCGCGATCCGGGATCCAGGTTTTTAGCAGCATTGAGAAGACAGCTAAAAGACTAGATCCCGGATCGCTCGCCGTGATAGCCCAGTCATACTCTCG
>JARLJN010000112.1 GCA_031291255.1 Gammaproteobacteria bacterium | reverse complement strand
GGCGCGGAGCTTGCGAGCACGTGGGTGTTGGGTTTCGTAAAAACGCTCAACCCAACCTACAAGCGACAGGACCCCGCACGCAATACGTTCCGGAACAATCTATAGAAGTCACGCGCTACTAGCACTCTATCCACCCTACACGTATAATCACACCCCTATTCTATTGGGTATTCAATAAACATGCGTAAAAATGTTCTCATCTTGTCTCACAGCTACGGCTCGCAATTTTTAGAGAGCTGCAATCAATACTCACTCGTATTTGACCCACAAGAATATGAAACGACTGTAGTGTATTTATCAGGCTCTCCCAGTATAGACATTAAAAATAAAACTCTGGCAGAGCACACTTACTTTTTTGACATTCCTACCAAACAATTGAGCGGCTTAAAATTAAAAGCTATCAAAAAAATATATACATTTTGCAAAGAAAAAAAATTTTCAATAGTCATTTGTCATCGCTATAAACCCAGTTACATTATGTTATGGGTCGCACAATTTTACTCATTTGCAGCAATGATATTCGTCATGCACGCGCCAGAAACCATGCTTTCTAAAGCGAGACAATGGCTGGTCTCTCACTTGCTAAAAAAAAATATGCTAATTGCTGGTGTGTCTCATGCCATTGAACAAGACATTAAAAAAGATTTGCCTAAAGTCCCCGCCGAACAAATTATTACGCTGTATAACATAATTGATTCTGATTTATTTTCTTCTCACTTATTTACACGTCAAGGTGCACGTTTAAAATTAAATCTTTCCGAACAAGATTTTATATTTGGAAATCTTGCTAGACTAGTGATAGACAAAGATCAAAAAACATTGATCCATGCATTCTCTCAAATAAAAAATAATTGTCCTAACGCAAAACTGATCATTATGGGCAATGGAAAACTTGAACACGAGTTAAAAAAACAAGTGAGCGATCTCAAATTAGAAAATGAAATCATTTTTACTGGCTTCATAGAGGATGGCTTTCGTTTTATGAAAGCATTTGATGTATTTGTTTTATCCTCGATTAGCGAAGCCTTTGGCCGCGTTCTATTAGAAGCCATGATTGCGCATACCCCTATTATTGCAGCACGATCTGAAGGTATACCTGAAGTGATAGGTGACACGGGTGTATTAGTTGATGCGGCTAATCCTGAACAGTTAGCCCATGAAATGCAAAAAGCGTATCACAGCAACTCAACTGAACTCAGCGCACTCGCAGAAAAAAGTTTTCAACGTATAGATCTATTTACCTTACCCACATTCAAAAAAGATTTCTGGAATCTACCCCTCATGAAATCACTAATGAGATCGCCATGAAAATTGCATACACTACGACATTCGATGCTCGCGATGTGAATAACTGGTCCGGCACACCATACTATATGTCTAACGCTTTTTCAGAAAATCATTGCGACGTTGATTATTTAGGATTACTCTCACGTAAACTAGAGCCAGGATTTAAATTAAAACAAATCTGGAGTAAATATGTTTGTGATCAACGTGAAAGCCCAAGATTTAACATAGTTGCTGCAAAACATTACTCACATCAAATTGATAAACTAATCAAATCACTAAAAACCGATGTAATTATTTCTCCGCAAATTAATCCTGTTGTTTACCTAGAATCAAATAAGCCATTAATTTTATGGACAGATGCATTATATGCTAGCTTACTCGGTTTTTATTCTGCATTTGCAAGCCATTCAACCCAGACCATAGCACAAGGCAATATTATTACATCCGAATGTTTAGCAAGAACCAAACTTGCTATTTTCTCATCTGACTGGGCAGCACGCAGCGCAATTGAATTATATGGCGTAGAAAAATCCAAAGTCAAAGTTGTTCCTTTTGGTGCAAATATTATTTGCCATCACACCGCAAATGACATTCATGAAATTTTAAAAAAACGCGACAAAAAAATAATTAGATTTTTATTTTTAGGCAAGCACTGGGAGAGAAAAGGTGGTGACATTGTTTTTAATGTAATAAAAGCACTGCACCAACATGGCGTAAAAGTAGAATTAAATTTTGTAGGCACATTCCCGCCCAAAGACGTAGAAATACCTGACTATATCAAATGTCATGGCTTTATTTCTAAACGCACACCGGAAGGTGTAGAAAAAATCACTCGCATGTTGCGTGAGTCACATTTTTTATTTGTACCTTCGCGTGCAGAAGCTTACGGAATTGTCTTTTGTGAAGCAAATGCATTTGGTTTACCGTGTTTAACTTCTCATGTAGGCGGCATAGCCACAGTAGTAAAAGATAATATTAACGGCATGACATTCGCGCTCGATGCACCTGTAGAAACCTATTGCAAATATATCACAGAGTTAATGCAAGACTACTCACGTTATGAAGCATTAGCATTGTCTTCCTTTAATGAATATCAAACTCGCTTAAACTGGAATGTTGCAACACAAACCGTGCAACAACTCATTAAAGAGATTTTATAAAAATGAAAATAGCCTTCATCAGTAATTTCAATGCGCGTGATATTCATAAACGCTCAGGCACACCGTTTCACATGGCAAGAGCACTTGAACGTCAAGGCATAGAAATTCATTACATAGGCTCTTTAAAAAATCACGTGCCTTTCGGTTTTAAACTGAAAAATGCGTGGAAAAAATTAGTGGGTTCTAAGCGAGAAAGTTCGCGCAACAACACTTATGCTATGCAACATTATGCGAAACAAGTTCAACAACAATTATCGCATCTAAAAGTTGATGCGATACTCGCTCACATTTCAAATCCCATTTCTTACTTAGAAACAGATAGTCCCATGATACTTTGGACTGACGGACTATACGCGGGCATGCTAGGATTTGTTTCACATTTTTCTAAAGATGCAGCAACAACTGTAGCACAAGCGAATTTAGGAACTGCTCTTGCATTGCATCGTTGCAAGCTCGCATTATTTTCATCTCAGTGGGCTGCTGACAGTGCAATAGAACTCTACGGGATTAGCAAAGAAAAAGTTAAAGTTGTTCCTTTTGGCGCAAATATAGAAAAAAGAAATTCTCTCACTGACATACAAAACTTTCTCAAACTGCGCTCGCCAAAAATCATTAAATTATTATTTATAGGCAAAGAATGGGAACGTAAAGGCGGTGATGTTGCTTTTGACGTTGCAAAAGCATTACATGCAGATGGCCATGCTGTTGAATTAAATTTTGTTGGATGTTACCCGCCAACTACAGCTAACCAAGAAGACATACCATCTTATATCAAATGCCATGGCTTTGTTTCCAAACGCACGCCTGAAGGTTTAGAAAAAATCTCAACACTTTGCGCTGAATCACATTTTCTGTTTGTGCCTTCACGTGCTGAACCTTATGGCATTGTTTTTTGCGAAGCAAATGCATTTGGCCTGCCCTGCTTAACCTCATACGTGGGCGGTATAGGTACTATAGTAAAAGATAACGTGAATGGCATGACTTTCGCATTGAATTCACCAACGCAAGTGTATTGTGATTACATACTCAATTTAATGAAAAACTATACTCTATATGAAGCATTAGCTTTATCATCATTCCATGAATTTGAAACGCGATTAAATTGGGATGTGGCTACGCAAGAAGTGAAAAAGCTAATTCAAGAAATGGATTGATACTTCATAATAATACAGGAAGTAATGATGAAGACCCTACATGAACATAATCTAGCAACTGTGATCATTTATAGCCTTTTTTTTATGATTGCATTTTTAGTGATTACACCCATTCTTCCTTCAAATATTATCACAACGACTTCTAATGATTTTGCTAATCATGTGCGGCATATTTATGAATATAAACTCGCTCTATTTGAAGGCCAATTTCCACCCTTAGTCGCTCCTCAATTGAATGGTGAAATGCGGGTTCCAGTGTTTCAATACTATAGCGCTACTGCATATATAGTTCCTGCGCTGTTCAGCATACTTGGTCTCAATGAGTATAACGCTTTAAAACTCACTATTTTTTTATTATCCGCTTTTTCCGCAATCAGTTTATTTAACGCGTTTACTTTGATGTTAGGGGATAGAAAATCCGCATGGATAGGTGCTTTGAGTTTTCAGTTATTTACATTTCCTCTAATTGATTTATACAGTAGAGGAGCAGTGGTAGAATGGATTTCGTTGCAATATGCTGCTATCACATTTTATAGCTTGATCGCATTAAGTCACAGCGTGATATTTGAAAAAATAAATAATATTGTTAAACATTTTTTGTTTTCAACTTTCTGCATGGCTTTATTCATTGCTTGCCATCCTATTCAAACATTTTATACAGGTCTGGTGATTGCCATCTTATTGGTCGCATATGCCCTGACACGAGACTACGCCAAGGGATTAAAATATAAAATGATAGGCATGATGGGGTTATCATTCTCAATCAGTCTACTATTGACTAGCTGGTTTTGGGTGCCTATTTTTGAAAGCTATTCTTTAATCAACATCACGCATTATATGGGGTTTTTTTCTGCGGATACCACATTATTCAATGTGTTATATCCATGGTTTCATGATACTGGTTTTTTTCATTTACCGCCACAGATTGGGCTTCACATTACGTTATCAGTTTTATTTTTAATAAGACTAGCACGCACTAATACTATATTTACGAATTTAGTTCTCATATTATTTGTGAGCCTGCTCTTTTTTATAGTATCAGCATCGAATTCGAATCAGCATGGCCTATTGGTTTATTTATTTCATCCCATGCAATGGTCTTATCGCTTAATCATCACACTTGCGATTGTTGCCGCACTTCTTATAGCGCTAACGCAATTTCAAATTGAGTCTCGTATTAAGAAAACAACATATCATATTTGGTTATTATGTTTATCCTGTTTCATTCTATTGAATTCATTTTCGTATTTTTATCAAATTCATCCACCAATGAATAAGACACTTAGGATGATGAAATATTCGACGTCACTGGACCAGATTAAATCTATTGATTTTTTTGCTCCCCAGTCGACCTTAAGCTATACGCTATCAGGCTTAAATTACAGCCAATTGGATTGGTTTCAAGATGGAAAACTCAAGCTTAATAAAACGCTCATGCTTCCCAATGAGAATGTAGTCTTTGAATCGCAATTAGTTTTTGCTAGCAGGTGTAATATACAGGTAATTGTTAATGGCCAAGCAGCCCAGCAACGACAACAGGACGTGAATGGTAAAACAATTTTAACTTTTTTACTTCATCTACCAACACGCTTAGACCCTAATATGTCAATTACTTTTCAATCATCTACTCCATCTGCAATCATTAGTGATTACAAATTTCGAGTGCTGGGTGATAAAGACTGGTTTCACGTTCTAAATAACTATGTCATAGACAAAACTAAAACTCATTTTTATGCTATTGCTAGCACTCACAGATTAGGGTTATACCAAATTCCTTTACATTATTTTCCAAAAGCGAAGATTTGTGTAAATGGTAAACCTGCCATACAGTCATCCTCTGATAACTATTTAGTGATTACAGCACTGCAATATGGCAAAAATGTTATTACGGCACCATGTATTATGTAAACTCATCTCGCCAACACAGCCATCGTTAAGCGATTGACGGAAATTAATTTCTTTTCTTCATTTACGATTTCTATGCCCCACACCTGTGTTGATCTACCCAAATGAAATGGCTTAGCCGTCGCAATCACAAAACCTTCGGTTACTGAACGTATATGATTGGTATTAATATCCAATCCTACACAATAAAATTGTGTGTAATCTACTGCATAATTTCCAGCAGTACTACCGACTGTTTCTGCAAGCACACAGGAAGCGCCGCCATGCATAATACCTAAGGGCTGTTTAGTACGATTATCAACAGGCATGCGAGCCACCATAAAATCGTCACCTATCTCTGTAAATTCAATCCCCACGTGTTCTACCATAGTATTTTTGCCACGAGCGTTAACGGCTTCTAATGTTAATTCGTTATGCCAAATTCTCATATCATCCTCTCAATAATTTTCTGCTATAATTTATGATATACGAAATCATGGATGATAAACCAGTATGCACCCAGCACTCCATTCATCTACACCTATCCTACCAAAAAAAAATCTTTTATTACTCGTGTTATTATTCGGCATTATTTGCATTTCATTGTTATCACCTATTGCATCCAATGATTATGTACCTGCACAAGGTGACTTCAAATTTCATCTTTCTGCTATTATGGAAGCAAAAGAGGCGTTAGAAGAAGGCCAATTTCCCATTAAAATCGCACCCAGTCAAACGGATGGGTTACGCAATGCGTTCTTTCAATTTTATTCGCCGCTTCCCTACACGGTAGCCGCAGTGATTTACAAATCCGGTTGTAGCAATCCCTATGTCGCTTACAAAATAACAATCTGGCTTGCACTGATGCTAGCATGTTTTTTTATGTTTCAACTTATTACTAGACTCACGCAATCTGTACCCATCGCTATCTTAAGTAGTTTAGTTTACATAACAGCACCTTACTTACTCATCAATATTAATACGCGCGGAGACTTTACCGAAGTCATTGCGCAATGCTTAATACCCATGGTTATCTATTTCAACATGAAAGTATTCTTTTCTCGGTTCAGCATTTTAAACAGCATATTAGCAATACTCAGTTGGCAATGTTTATTGTTGTCGCATTTACTGACCTTTGTTTATTCCACTTTATTTATTTTTTTATTTTTTTTAGTTTTAACCTATCAAGAGCCCAGCTACTTAAAACGTTACATTCATCTGTTAGTTATTTATTTTTTCACCTGCATACTAGGAGCTTGGCATCTCGCTCCCATTATTCTTTTTGCCAATCAACTCAATGTCAGCGCGCAATTATTAAACCCCTTTATTCGAGCATGGTTAACTCCTATAGCCACACTGCTTTCACCCTCTGCTGTCAGCCCGGAACCATTGCCAGGAAATAATTTACTAACCCTCGCAATATATTGTTCAATAGGTTGGGTCATGTTATTAGCAATGGGATACAACTTTTATTTAATCTGCCAAAAAAATGTAAGCATGAGTGATGATCTAAAAAAAATAACTCAAGCTTTATTGTTTGTAATGGTTATTGCAATTATTGCAGTCTGGTCTCCAATAAACTTTTGGCACTACCTGCCTAAGACTGTATCTAGCATACAATTTCCTTATCGATTACTCACACAAACAATGTGGGTGGGAACAATCTTATTCGCCTTCGCATGCTTACACTTATTTAAAAAATTAGATGATAAGCATGTCTTGTTAGGTATTTTATTAATCGGAATATCCAGTAGTTCTTGGTTACCTACCAACAATAATGGCACTCTACTCGCATCTGAGTTTCTACATCATACAGAAATTGCTGATGGCAATAAAAACTATATTATAAGCTTTATACAAATATTCAAATCAAAGCAACTCGATAATATTCAACATCAATTTTTCAACACACCTAACAATATTAAAATCAATACACCCATTTTTTTACCTACAAATTATTTCTACGCTAATCACAACCAAAAATTAATTATCCATCCGAATTTAAATAATCAGGCTTCACCACATGAGCTAGATGTTAAAATAAATGGTTTAAACATGGTGCATTTAAAGTTAAACAAAAACAATGGATGGGAAATACCTATAGGACAACTTGCACCACACACACAAAACGATTTCTTTATTTTAACATTCATATCAGCTGACACGACTTTGAAATCCATAAATGTGAAATCGTTAACAATATCAAATACAGAACCTAATATTCTTTTAGATGAAACGATTACACATTCTATCTGTACACAAGAAAATACTATGACTCATTGCAGTATTAAAACCATAGCACCCAATACTTTCGTGCAACTTCCTATATTTTATTACCCTAACATGTTGAGCATTACTGTGAATGGAAAGCCCGCGGATTACACACCCAGCCTTTATTATAAAAATTATGTTTTAGCTGGAGTCAATCTCAGCCCAGGGTTAAATGAAATAACAGTTCAATTTACAGGGATAAAATGGGCGAATTGGTTGAGTCTTAGTGTATTTAGTTTCTTAATGTTTGGTATTGTTTTGTTGTTACTGAGCCGCGACCGTCAGGAAGCGATCAGTTATGAGATCGCTTCCTGACGGTCTAAGGTATGCACATATCTTTTGTGTTTTGCTGCTATTCCGCAGGGAGGAGCTACACTCTTTTTTTTTAAACCTCAAACAAGTCAGCAGTCTTGCATAGTTGTTTGAGGTTTAAAAATAAAAGAGTGTAGCCCCTCTCTGCTAAGCCTAAAAGTAATCAGCTTTTTCTCTAGGCTACAAATGTGTGTTAAAGGAGAATAAGGTTTTCATTTTTTT
>JARLJN010000111.1 GCA_031291255.1 Gammaproteobacteria bacterium | reverse complement strand
TGGCAATCGCAATCATTCGGAATGCGCGATTGGTCGTTACAAACGAATTCTAGGTAATAAGCTTCATGCCAGAGAATTTTTAAGGCAGCAGCAAGAAGCAATCATTGGTTGCAGCATCTTAAATAAAATGATGTGCGTAACTTTAGCCGACGTACGTCCAAAAAATTGAAAAAGGCCAAAAAAAGATAATCTTAGGAGGTTGACCTGCCCCCAATAAATCAGACCACCGCGATTTAGAAAATCTGGCAAAATCGCACCTAATGAAAGGAGTTATTTGCCATGAAAAAAAGATTTACTGAGCAACAAATCGCCTACGCGTTAAAACAAGCTGAGACCGGTACCTCCATCCAAGAGATCGTCCGGAAAATGGGAATTTCAGAAGCGACATTCTACAATTGGAAGAAGCGTTATAGCGGGTTAACAGGAACAGATCTGCGCGAACTGAAGCAGCTACAAGAAGAAAATCATCGCCTTAAAAAGCTGGTTGCTGATTTAAGCCTAGATAAGCACATGCTTCAGGATATTCTCTCAAAAAAGGATTAAAGCCAGCCGCCAAGAAGAAGCAAACAGAGTATTTATGCGAGGCTTACAAAATAAGCCGACGTCGCGCATGTCAGGTTGTGATGCTAACTCGAAGCTCATATTATTATCGCAAGACAATGAATCAATATGAAGCATTGAGACAGCGCATGAAGGAAATTGCAAAATCACGCCCACGTTACGGATATCGACGCATTCATGTTTTGCTACGAAGGGAGGGTTGGCGAGTGAATCATAAGCAGCTTTATCGCATTTACAAGGAAGAAGGTTTAAGCCTTAGGTATAAGCGTCCTAAGCGACGAATCAGCGCAGCGCATCGTCTAGCGCGCCAAAACTTGACCGGCATCAACCAATGCTGGTCAATGGATTTTGTGGCAGATCAGCTCTTCAATGGCTGGCGTTTACGAGCACTAACTGTAGTCGATAATTTTAGTCGTGAATGCTTAGCCATCACAGTTGATCATGCTCTTAAGGGTGAAGATGTCGTTGCTGTGATGACACGAATATTTTACGAGACTGGTCGCGTTCCACAGCGCATTCAAGTCGATAATGGGAGCGAATTCATTTCAAAGGCATTGGATAAATGGTCTTATGAGCGCGGCGTGATCTTAGACTTTTCTCGCCCTGGAAAACCGACAGATAATGCATTTATTGAATCATTTAACGGAAGCTTTCGTGATGAATGTTTGAATACGCATTGGTTTCTCTCGCTGAAAGATGCAAAAGAAAAGATTGAAGCATGGAGATGCGATTACAATGAATTCAGACCGCATAGCTCGTTGGATAATTTGACACCTGTTGAATTTGCCCGCTATCATGATGCCGATTATTTTGATCCCCAAAACAGCCAGAGGACTCTAAAAATCGCGGTCTAGTTTTTGGGGGCGGGTCAATTGTACTTAATTTCTAGCTTCGATGTGTCCGCAAAATGGTAGCAAGATCAAACTGCCTTTACATGTTATTAATTTCATACTTAACTCCAAATTTGATTTAGCCTTTTATCAGTGATTTGAATTACTTTTATTAAAATATCATGTTTAAAATATGCCGGTTGGATTAGCTGATTTTTCTGGTATATCTTGTGCAGCATCCCAATGTTCGACAATTTTACCTTTCTCTAACCTAAATAAATCGAAGACCGCGCGACCGAGTGTGCCAGGTTCGCGAATAGAATGCACATGTAGAATGACGTATTCGCCATCTGAAAATACTCTTTTTATTTCACTATGAGCATTAGGATAATGATCACGTAGAAACTGGATAAAAGACTTTAAACCTTCTGCGCCATCTGCCGC
>JARLJN010000110.1 GCA_031291255.1 Gammaproteobacteria bacterium | reverse complement strand
ATAATTTATGCTGACACAGTTAGATGAACACTCTCCAATTGGGCGCTGATAATTTCTCAACTACAAATTTATTTTGATGGGCGTTTAAATTTGGAGCTGAGATAATTTATGCTGACACAGTTAGATGAACACTCTCAATGCTATGGGACTATCCGGGCTACAAATCCCCTGCTTTCACTTTCGCAACCGGCGCATCACGCAGAAAGATTTCTAATACTCTGTGTATGTCTTCTGTTTTCAATTCCCACACCTGACTCAGCATCTGTGCGTAAAATCCAAATGTACGATTCACATCTATCATCGCACCCAGTGTTTGTAACACATAGCCATCATTAGCAAGTAAATTATTAAAATGCAGTTGAAAACTTTGTTTACCTTCAATCAACTCTTGTTCAGTCACACCTTTCTCTATCCAGCGATGATATTCTTCCTCCATCGCTTGCAGCGCTAAATCTGCTTTCTCTGTAGCACACATTGCATAAAGAGTGATTTCTGCGGAACAATCATGTCGACTAATATCAATTGAAGATCCTGAACCATAAGAAAAACCTTCTTGTTCACGCAATCTCTGAGCTAAACGCGATTTCATGCTTTCGCCGAAAATATAATTTGCCATACGCATAGCCGGATAATGCATATCATCATCACGCATAGCGAAGTTTGCACCCATAGCCACTATAGCCATTTGTTTATCTGGTGTGTGCAAGGTATGCAGCTCTCCCAGCGCAGGCACATAAATATTCTTGACCCGACTATAAGCCACAGGAGAAGACCAGTTACCAAAACAATTTTCAATGACAGACACAACAGAGGGATCAAAATCTCCCACCATAGCGACTTCTAGATGATTTGCACCATAAAGATCAGCATAAACACGTTGAGATTTTTCAAACGTCACAGCCGTGAGTTCTGCAATGTCCTCATCTATCGTTGGAACGTAATGTATGTTGTTTTCAGGAAATGGATTTTTGAGTCTATCCAATTTATTGATACCAATTTCCATAGGATCAGTACGTATGTTTATCAGATCAGCTATTTCTCTTTTGTGAACAATATCAAATTCTTCTCGTGAAAAACGAGGCGATTGCATCATGTCGCTCACTATAGAAATCACATCTTGCATGTGATCTCTATCGCTAGAAATACTCACGACTGCTACACCTGGTTGAGCTGAATGCATACTCACAGAAGACTGTAATTTATCTAGCGTATCTTGCAGTTGCTGGAAAGTCATATTTTTTGTTCCGCGCCGTAACAAACTCGGAATAAGTTGTAACGTTGAACGTAAACCCAATAATGACTCTTCACTGCCAAAACGAAAAATAAGTCTAGCTTGAGCAGCATGACCGCGTGTGGATTTAGAGAGTAATGCTGTCTTGATAGTGCCAGCTAACACATTGCGCGTCGTATGAGCGTCTATATTCTCCGTAGTCGCTTCAAATGCCTCACCTGCGTGTATCTCTTCGGAACCACAATAACCTTCCAGCATAAGCCCCACATCAGGCGTAGGGGGTATAAGTGCACGGGTAGGTTCAGAAACAGGAATAAAGAGACCTGTTGTTCTATTACTTTCAACAAAATAAGTTGTCGCTACTCTTAAAACATCATCTGCTGTGATGGTTTTAACTTGATCTCGAATATAAAAAAACAAACGATAATCACCTTGAGCGATGGACTCACTGAGTTTAAGTGCGATGTCTTTACTGCTTTTCAGAGCTAATTTCGTATTTTTAAGTATACGTGTTTTCGCTCTCTCCACATTTTCAGGCGTAATATCAGATTCAGAGAAACTTTCTAACTGTTTAATCATTTTATTCAGCACATCAGAAGCATGATCATTATGCGCCGGACGGGCAAAGGCCATAAACAATCCTGGTTCTTTCAGCGCATAGACCATCACAAATAATTCAGATGCCACTCCAGACTGCACTAATGATTGATAGAGCAATCCACTTGGTTCACGACTCAAGACGATAGATAACACTAGCAACGCTGCATAATCTGGATGTGAAGCTGCAGGTATATGATAAGCCACAGCTGTTTGAGCAACATCGCCAACGCGCAGCAACTTCACATCACGAGTACCATCTTGTGTGGGTTCTTCAGTGTAAGTATTATCTAGGAGGCGAGTAGGTTTAGGCAACGTGCCGAAATATTGCAATATCCATTCTTGTGTTTTTAAGCTATTAAAATTACCCGCGACAATTAAAACAGCATTATCAGGTTGATAATAATATTCATAAAAAGCTTTTAAATTTTTAACGGGTACACGTTCAATGTCACTGCGATTACCTATGGTTGTTTTACCGTAGTTATGCCATTGATAAGCCGCTGCTAACATTTGGTCGTGTAGCACTTGCCCAGGATCGTTTTCTCCCATTTCGAATTCATTGCGCACTACTGTCATTTCAGCATCGAGATCTGCTTGACGTATCCAGCTATTCACCATGCGGTCAGCTTCTAACTTTATTGCAAATTCTAAATTTTCATCTGTTGCAGAAAGTGTTTCATAGTAGTTGGTGCGATCAAACCAAGTTGATGCATTGTAAAAAGCACCATGATCTTGCAGCACAGCTTTGACATTAGGAAAATTCGGCGTTCCCTTAAACAACATATGCTCTAACAGATGCGCCATACCTGCTTCACCGCGCCCTTCATGTCGCGACCCTACTAAATAGGTGATATTCACAGTCACATTTTGTGCGGAAGTATCTGGAAACAAAAGTACGGTGAGACCGTTATCAAGCTTATATTCTGTGATGCCTTCAACAGTTCTAACGGGATCAGAAAAAGAAGAAGCATGTGTTTGTGTCATAAATCATTCAGCCTAAATAAAAATTAATAAAAAAAAATTGAAACAAGAAATTAGGGTTATGCTGGATTTGCACCTAATTATTATCAATATCTGAATATAATTTATAAAAATTACGTCCTTTTTCTTTTACAAAATACAATGCTCTATCAGAATATTTAATGAGATTATTTAAGTCCCTTGCATCATCTGGATAAATACTTATTCCTATGCTTGAGGTGATAGAAATCTTAGAGGAATCAATCACTATAGGTTGTGCAATAACATCTCGTATATTCAAGGCCGTATCTGTGACTTGCTCCATACCCATTATTCCAGTGGCAACAACGATAATTTCATCACCACCTAGGCGCGCTATCATATGAGTATCACCCATAGCATGTTGTAATCGTTTTGCGATAACGGATAATACATTATCACCCACTGGGTGACCAAATGAATCATTAACCTCTTTAAAATTATCTAAGTCAACAAAATAGACCGCAAGTTTAGTATTATCTTGCTGGGCAGTTTTTAATGCTGATTCAAATAAATTTTCTAACGATTTTCGATTCGGTAATCCAGTTAAACTATCATGGTAAGCAAAATATTTAAGCTTATGTTCTGCCTTTTTTTGTGCATCAATATTCTGTATTTGTGCGATAAAGTAAAGTGGTTTATTAGAAATAACATCTTTAACAACAGAGACACTTAGCAATATCCAAATAATAGAACCATCTTTACGGATATAACGCTTTTCCATTTGATAGGTATTCATTTTTCCGTCAAGAATTTCTTGCACATGGTCTAAATCATTTTTTAAATCATCTGGATGAGTGATAGTTTGAAAATCAAGCTCTAATAATTCTTCTTCTGTGTATCCAACAAGCTGGCATAATGACTTATTGACTTTTAACCAACGCCCAGCGGGAGAAACTAAAGCCATTCCAATAGCAGCAAAGTCAAAAGACATATGGAAGCGCTCTTCACTTTCTTGCAATGTTTTATTTGTCTTTTCAAGAATAGTCTTTTGATCTTCTAATTTGTTCGTTTGTTGTTTGAGTTGAACATTAAGCTGATTTAATATTATATTTTTTTTACGCAATTCTTCTTCAGCAATTTTAAGACTGAAAAATTCAGGAATTTTATATTGCATTACGTTAGTCGCTAGCTCTTGCTGTTCAAGATAATCTTTAAGGTGATTTTCAATATGAGAAGGATGAGCCATCACAAAAAGACAAGCCTCATCTCCTTTTGCTTTGCATGTAATTTCTGTTGCAACCAGCGGGATACCAAAACTTTCTTCACACCAACCAGATGAGTAACCTGCATTCATAATACAAATGGGAACATCACTTTTTTTACCCGCACTGATCCAGGAAGCCGACTCAAAAGAATAAGGATGCTCATATATAAGAACAAAACTTTCGTCCTGAGAGGGATTTGATTCAGGCAGAATATCCACAAAAGCCCAACCTGTATAAGCAAAATGAACTGGGCCTGCTGATAATTTTTCTATGGGGTTTTTAAGATTTAAAGTTTTACTGAAATATTTAGCATCTTCCTTACCTATGGCATGACTAATATCATATAATAATTGCCTAGTGACGTTAGTTGCTTCGTGTTTTTCTTTATCCCTGTAAATCCCCATAATACAATTATAAAAATCATATGATAGAGATGCAGCCCTTACCAACAAGTATCGCTCACCATTTATCTCTATAGTACCTTTAGCAGGATTACTGACCATGTTCTTAAATAGATTAGCTATAGATTCTTCAGCATTTACAAAGATTGCTTCAAGCTGATGCGGTACTTTTACTGATTTTATCGCCATTAATAAAGCCTCACCTTTTTTAACGCTAACCCACCATTATAATTACCCAATTTGTCTATTTACTACCTTAAAATGTATGTTATTTATCTTGAAATTAGTCAGTTAATCAAATACCGCTTTCAATACAATCAATCATTCCAATAATGTTTATGAGTCACCCTATATAATTCTGGAAGCGCTAGCCTTTCGTTATTATGCAATAGAAATTGTATTGCTCCACCATGTACACTATCCAACATATTAACATTTAACTGAGTATATTTCTGTATGACAGAAGCATGTGGAAAATGATATCGATTACGATAACCTATTGCGAATAAAACAGTGTCAGGTTTGACCGCAGATAGAAATTCATCTTCAGCTGACGTTTTACTGCCATGATGTGGTGCAACTAAAATATCAGATTTTAAATACTCTTTTTGATTTTGAACCAATTCTTTTTCTGCTAATTTTTCTATATCACCTGTTAATAAAATACTTTTATCTGCACTCGATATTTTCAACACACAAGAACTATTATTATTTAATCCTCGCATAGCTAAAGTCGGATATAAAAATCGGAAATCAACACCCTCCCAACGCCATGCTGCTCCACGTTCACAGTAATCTGCTTTGTTAAATTTTTCTGGCACACTGGTTTTAATATCACGAACGTTAAATGCTTTTAGTATGGCATCAGCACCACCTATGTGATCATTGTCACCATGACTAATCACCAACATATCCACATTTTTTATGCCTAAGGTATGCAAGTAAGGCACTACCACACTGGCTCCCATATCATAATTTGAAGAATATTTTGCACCCGCATCAAAAACTAAAACATGATTGTGAGTTTGAACAACAGCCGATAAGCCCTGCCCTACATCTAATAATGTGAATTGCATTTCACCTATTTTTGGTGAGCTTTCTTTAAATAATAATAGCGGCAATATCCATATCAAACCTACATAACGACCTGCAACACCAATGGGTAATAATAAAATAATAACGCCTATGATAGCTGCGATTAACATCCAATAATGCGGTACATGTTGATACCAAACAACATTGTGCAGGGATGATAAATACATTAAAACTTTCCACACTAGCCCCAATATTTTATCTGACAAGCATAATAACCAGGCGCCCACTGCAGGCAGAATAAATAATAAAACACATCCCAGCATAATCATGGGAACTAAAATAAATCCTACACAAGGTATCGCTATATTATTTGCAATAAATGAAATTAAAGAGCATTGCTGAAACAAAGCTATGCTTAAAGGAACTAAACCTAAAGCAATCACCCACTGTATTCTACCCCACTTCCACCACCAGCCAGTTTCAAAAACGCGGTTACTCATACCATAAATGATTAATGCAACTGATCCGAACGATAACCAAAAACTTTCTGTTAATACCGTTAATGGATTCAGTATAAGTACAACAAATAAAGCGTAACACCAAGCTTGCCATGCTGCACTGTTACGTTTAAATAATAAAGCTAAAATAAAAAATGTCAGCATGAGAGATGCGCGTTGTGCAGGTAAAGAAAATCCTGCAAGAGCACTATATAACAATCCCATCATTAGCGCAGCTAACTCACCTGCATACACAGCAGGAATTTTATTGGTAAGTCGCGAGAACTGTTTCCATGATCGAGCCACTAAAAAATTTGCAAGTAAGGCCATCATACCTATATGCAAACCTGCAATTGCCATTAAATGATTCGTGCCTGTATTTCGTAACACTGCCCATTGATCTGCATTAATATCGTAACGTTCACCCACTGCTAATGCGGTTATCCAAGGTGATGTTGGGCTTACAGGCAAGACTTCAGACATTTTTATAGCGATTAACTGACGTAATCTATCAATTGAATAATGATACCAGTGACTGCTAATTAAATGATTATTGAATTTATTATTCACATAACCACTCGCATTAATGCCCGTTTGAAATGCCCAAGCTTCATAATCAAAACCACCAGGATTAAGCGTTCCATGTGGTCTTTTTAATTTAACGTGCAACTCCCATTTATCACCCACAGATAATTTTTCTGTTGTATCTCGCCAAGATAGCTGTACTAATTTGTTATGGGTCTTAAATAAAAAATTAGTTTGATCAGAGCTCGCATGTGGAATAGAAGCAATATAACCAGAGAGTGTAATATCTTTACCTTCATCGGATACAAGAATTTTATTTGTCATAATCATATGGGCATACACTAAAGCCCAAGCAAAACCTAATGCACTAGCAATAAGTAATCGAATCATCTTCCAAATTTTTTTCTTAAAAGATATTTTACAAAAAATAGCCAACGAAAAAATAATGATGCTTACATAGATAGTAGGAAGCACACTGAAAAACTGTAAAAACACAACGCCAAGCAAAAATGCTAAACACGATAAACGCATAACGGATCCTGTAACTAGTCTATAAAAAATTTAAAATGTTGGGGATTTAAGAGTGGGATTAAAGAAGGGAAAATTGATTTTACCATGGGATAACGTTTTTTAAAGAAATTAATGTAGCCCGGATTGAGCGATGCGAAAATCCGGGATTTCTAGTCTCTCCAACCCGGATTTTCGCAACGCTCAATCCGGGCTACAAATAACTCTAAAAAAACGGTAACCCTAATGCAATTTCTTTTCCGATACCGGAACTCGCGCCGGTGATGAGAACGATGGATTTGGTCTTTGCATTTGACATAGTCGTATATCGCTAGTTTAAAATGAGTGGGGCATGCTTTAAATTAATTTACTCCAACACACTGAATTGTTTTGTTTGTCTCATTAAAGGTCAGGGTAAACACTGGATGACCGACCTCCGCTAACATGCAATCACGAAAATTCGCATTAATGGATTCAACTGATGCTCGTGTAATAAAAATAGCAGCGGCTGTCCGCATTTGATGCCATGGATAATCTAGAGAAGATTTTTGATTAGGTTCGAATGTAGCCTGTTGATCATTGCCACAAAATTCTCGTGTGCCATCATATACACACGAATGATAAACGACTGTAATCGGAGACGAGCTGTTAATATTGACCGCGGCAGACGAGTTTGCAAATGAAACGCTTGAAAGGCTTGTTAAAAAAAGAATGCTTAATATTTTTTTCATCACTTTATTCTTCCTACTTAAAATTTAAATGGTTAACTGAGCTTTAAAGATGCGGAGTATAGCATATGAAAGGGGCATGCTTAACATACCCACTTCTTTTTCTCATTTTTAAAGAGATTAATGTAGCCCGGATTGAGCGTTGCGAAAATCCGGGATTTCCGGTATCTCCACCCCGGATTTTCGCAACGCTCAATCCGGGCTACAAATAACTATATGATTATAAAGTGATTAAAAGCTTATGTTGCGACTATTAAATGACTGATGAATATAGTATAATATTTATACTATTTATGAGGTATAGACCATGTCAGTTGCACGATCCCTAGATACTATTACTAGCGCTGAACACCCTATGAAACATGTAGTTGTGGTTGGCGGAGGTCCTATTGGTCTGCTTGTTGCCTGCAAACTAAAACAATTAGGGTTAGACAGTGTAACGCTAATTGATCATAGAGCTGGAACATATGTACGCTCTAGTGATTATGTTAATGACGTCTTCCATGTTTTTACTCAGATGCTAGGGTTACCTGTAACAGCCTCCAAAGGCAGGCACATCAAGGATATAGAACGAGAACTCTATAAACATGCTGCCTCACTAGGGGTAACAATACTGAATTGCAAATTCAAAGATTTTGATGGCCTAGGTTTGAAAATACAAGATTCGGAAGAAAAAACCAGCACCATTCCTTGTGATATAGTCATTGATTGCACAGGAAACACGAGAGCCGTCATACACAAAGTTAACGAGCATTTCCCGCAAGATCCTAAATTTACTCTGAGCCCAAATGTGATACTCACTAACCCATATCACATGCATGCACGCATCAAAATAGATAATAATTATTATTTTCCACCAAGAGAATATCAAAATGTAAACTCAATTGACTATATAAAAAAAGTAGAATCATTGCGACGATTGGGTTGGAATGAATTTGTTTTACCTTATCACTATGTTAATAAATTCCCCTCTAAAAACAAAGCAAACTTATATACCGAAGCTCCTGCTAATTTATTACCAGAACAATATCAAGAATGGGCACAAGCTGTTTTTGAGTTAAATAATATAATGCACTCACCATTTGAACTGCATAAAGACTCAAAAAAATATCCTAATAAAAAAACGATATCCTATTTTAAAATGCAGCCACAAAAAGTTGAACCCGCCTATTTTTATCAAGAAAAAAAATACCCTATCGTATTTCATGCTGGTGATGCAACGTGTGAAGGGGTATACGTCATGGGTATAGGTTTAATTTATGGTACCCAAAGGGTCACTTGTTTTTTGAATTCTTTAATTATAAAAGATAACGAAATTGTACAAATCAAAATTCAGGACTATCAAAAATCCTTGACTGAAATGCTAAAGAGACACAGCAACTCAGTTAACAAAACTGTCAAAGAAGTGCTAAATGAAAGACTCATAAAAGACTACACACAATTGCATGAGAAGTATTCAGACGCATATAAAAAAGCAACCACTCCACAAGATAAAAAAGTCATTGAATCAGAATTAGAGTTAATAAACATCGATTACAAAGAACAGCTCTATCAAAACGCTATTCGATTAATGACCCCCATTAAACAAGAAGACACCGGTTTTGACTTAAGTAAAATCAACGCAAAAATTGACATTGATACAATATTTAAATCTTTAAACGATGCTATCCAACTTCCCCCGCTGACTTTGCCAGCCGATAAAGTTAAGATAAGATTAGCTTTACTGGATATGGCTAAACGCTGTCAACTGCTAGCAAAAAATTTATATGAACAAGCAAAATATGGTTTAGCAGAAAAATATTTTTCTATGTCTCTGAATATTTATTCCACTTATTTTACCGATAAATATCGCGAAGAAGTTTCAGTTTTATACTCCAATTTAATGATACTTAAAAATAAGAGAAATGATTTTATCTCAGTGTTAAAATTAGCAGATAAAGCATTGGAAGTTAGCTTGACTCTCCCTGAAGGATCTTTGAAAGATAAAAAGATAGCACAAATCACTTATCAAAAAACAAAAGCCATACTACAAAAAACAGCCGCTTTAACAAAACAAGTTGAATCCCATCATTCTGAAATCGAAAAATTAACGAGTCAGGCTGAAGAAGGTATGAATTTGTTGCGTGAAAATAAATACTCTAAGGGTGCAGCAGTGGAGATATTGAAAAAAGAATTAAATGATCTTAAAAAAATCTCAACAGATTCGGCGCAAAATAAAAAAATATAAATATCAAATTACACATTAAACTTTATTTTATTTTTTAACAATTCTGTTATTTCCTCAGGATCTATAGGTTTACTAAAGTAAAACCCTTGAATTAAGTCGCATCCATTATCCCGTAAAAAATTTAACTGATCTACGGTTTCAACACCTTCTGCCAGAACAGTAATTTTCATTTTTTTAGCCAAGTTAATCGTATTCGTGACAATCGCGCTGCATTCTATATTTGTTACTACATCATCAATAAATGATTTATCTATTTTTATTTTATCAATTTCTAATAATTTCAAACTCGTGAGTCCTGAATATCCTGTACCGAAATCATCAATTGATAAGCGCATTCCTTTATCTTTAAATTTTTTAAGTATAGGTATAATATCATGATGAAACGCTTCTGATTCGGTTAGCTCCAACTCAACAAAACCTGGATCAATTTTCACTTCATTCAAAATAGCACTGATACTTTCAACTATATTTTTATCCTGCAATTGTTTAGCAGAAAAATTAATGGCAATTGTTAATTTACTATAACCCATATCATGCCAACGTTTAGCTTGCATGCAAGCTGTTCTAAACACCCATTCTCCTAAAGGCACAATAACACCGTTAGCTTCCGCTAAAGGAATAAAATAACCAGGCGTAATCAATCCTAACAACTTGTTTTGCCACCGCACTAGAGCTTCTAAGCCGTCCATTTCACCTGTGGATAGCCTCACCAAAGGTTGATATTGCAGTATAAATTCACTCTTTTCTAAAGCCTCATGCAGTTTACTTTCAATTTGTAGCTGCATAGAAAGATCAATTTGATTTTCAGGTTTATACAACACTAAAGAGTTACCACCCTTTAATTTAGCATTTAACATAGCGATATCAGCATTCATGAGTAATGCTTTTGTACTTTTCCCATCATGAGGATAAAGACTCACTCCCATACTCGCTGTTAATTTGATAGCATGCTTTTCTATTAATAATGGCTCTGCCAATATTTTAAAAAATTCTTCGGCTTTTAATTCAGCCTCTTCCAAGCTGCTGAGATGACTAATTAAAATCACAAAATCATCTTTGCGTGAAAGCGTTATATTATAATGCACCTGACCTGATTTACTCTCTGTAGAAAATGCTTTTTGTAAACGCTTAGCGACTTCTTGAATAGCCATCTCACCCGCTTGATGTCCCAATCCATCATTAATTTTTTCCATTTCATTGATAAAAATATTTAAAATGGCAAACATAGTATTATTCTTTTTAGCAGACTTGATAGCTGGAGGGATAAATTCAAGTAACAAACGATTATTGGGCAAGTTGGTCAATAAATCATGCGTGGATTGATATGTCACTAACTTCAATGATTTTTCTAACTGTATTGTTCTGTCCTTCACGCGTTTTTCTAAAAATATATTGCTGTTTTCTAACTTTTTAGTTAACTCCACGTTTTCAAAACTCAGACGAAAAAACTGTCTAACAATTTTTTCGCCTATATAACACGCAACGAGCAAAAATATTCCGCACACAAATAAACTTGAACTCATGCGTATATTTAAAGCGTCACCCGCTTCTAAATGACTCGCATTATAAATTCCTGAATATAAATTATAAAAAATAGAAGGCAATAATAAACAAACGATACTTACCGTAGCAAGTGTAAAATCTGTGACGGATGAAAGACTGAAACAAACAAGTACGGCTAGCAGAAAGATTATAATCGAAAACTGATTATTCGCTTCGGGCGTAACAAATATAATGCCTATGCTACCCCAGACTAAACAGATACCTGCAAATATAATAAGAAAACCACTACGCCATGTTTTAAGCTGCTTCCATAGCAATAATTTATTTTTAAAACTGCTTTCCCATAAAATATTGAGCCCATTAGTCAGCACTAAGACGGTATACCAGCTGAAAATGAGTAAAGAATTTCTATGACCATAAGACGTCAACACAAATAAAGCGCCGCCTACTAAATTTGCAACAGCGCCTAACTTGAGCATACGATAATGTGAGTTTGCAATTTCAAAATCGACTTTTTTTTCTATATCTCGCTTTTCATCTGTATCGAGAGACGAGAATTGATGATCATCACCTGAATTCGATTTTTTATTGTTATTCATAATTAAACTCGCATTTAGCCTGCAAGAAATTTATTTTTTATATCCCACTAAAAATGGTACATGACATTTTGCTTGCACAGACCACAACTTACCTATTTCCCATTGATAGCCTGGCGCATCTAGTTGACTGATCAGGCCTTGCAATTCTTTGGTAGAATAAGTTCGCATATTCGATACAAAATAATCCCACATGTTAGTGAATAGCGTCACAGGAACAATGTAGGTGAAAATAAATTTTTTCCATGTCATCCGTTTCGCAAAGGGTAACAATACCAACATTAATATAGGACTGATCAATGCGCGTATAAAATCAATAGGATGACGTTGCGTTGATTCAAATATGCCTATAGCCATATTATTATTTACCGCATCTTGAAGTATCTTGACGGCTTGTTCTGGAGTGAAATGATGAAATGAAGAAAAAAATGTACGCATACCTTTTAATGATGAAGGCAATTGACTTGCATCTACAGATGACTGATGACCTATAATTTTTGTTGGGAATTGTGAGGCTAATTTTTGGAAAGCTTTATGATTAGGATATTTATCCGTTAAAGTAATCGTGGTGGACTCTCTGCCGTTTTTATCTAAGTGTTCTCTTAATCTTTTTATTGTCCCACCGCTGCCTGAACAACAATCTACAATATCTTTCGAATTTGAAATATCTAAAACCTCAGCTATTTTTTGAAATGCAGGCTCGTAAATATTAAAAACTCTGTATAAACTTGCCAAAAAATCCGTTGTGGCTTCTCGAATAACGGTTGGGCACCACGCCATATCTTCTATTTCAACTAAATGCATACGTCCCATGTATTTATTACTCCTTAAAATCCTGGCACAACATACTCTAATTGTATCTTAATAGTAACTAAGATAACATTATAAGTGAAATTTATTAAAAGGGACTTTTAAATGAAATTCACAAAACTCGCACTCGCCCTTGCATTCATGGGCATCACCACTCAAACCTATGCATCCGATTTTAGTCTTCCTTTTGTTAATGTGGCAGGACTAGGAACAGCTTATGCAGATTGGGCAACCGCAAGCAGCGATGCGAGCACAGCTTATACTAATCCTGCTGGACTGGTTAAATTAACACACACTCAATTTGTTGCTGCCGCATTGGATCTACAAGGCAGCACGAGATTCACCGGCTCATCAACGACACCGCCTTATCCTTATCCCTTCCCTGTCATACAGTCAGGTGGAGCTAGCAGCAGAATCAGTGCATTCATACCTTCTATTTATTTTTCCGTGCCTATCAATAACAGATTCACCTTTGGCTTTCATCAAACCGCTCCTTTTGGTTTAGGATCAAATTACAATAAAGACGCCGTTGTTAGATACATAGCAACTCGATCACGCGTAGCAGTCGTTGATTTAGGCCCTGATTTAGGATTAAAGATTAACGAAAATCTTTCTATTGGTCTTGGATTCGATGCAGCACGTCTAGCCTACAACCTAGACAGCATGCTTGGGCCGCCAAATTCTACCCCCGATTCAGATTCACAAGATCACCTTTCAGGCTGGGGCTTTGGGTGGCATGGCGGCGTACTTTATCAACCCTTTAAAGCCACACGTTTAGGCGCAAGCTTTAATTCACAGTTAAGACCACGCACCACGGGTGACAGCATCATTTTTTCTCCTATAGGAACCTTTAGGACAACCAACCAAAAAACAAATGCTGGCTTACCTGCTCATGCTCAATTGAGTATAGAACAAAACTTAACTCCGCTAGTCACACTCATGGGCACTGTGTTTTATACAAATTGGGAAACCTTCAATCAACTTACCAGAAAAAGAGTCATCCTTCCGGGTGGCAGCACAATGTCAGTCACCATTCCGTTCAACTACCATAATACGTTTGACTACTCCGTTGGTATGAGCTTTAAAGCCAACTCTAAATTGACTGTACGAACCGGTGTTCAACTGATGAATACACCCTCCAATAATAGAGATAGAGGCGTAGCAGATCCTATAGGTAGAGGTACTGTATTAGCTGTAGGTGCGCATTATCAACAAAATGAGAAGTTAGGCTATGACGTCGGGTTAGGACATTCATTCTTTCAAGAAGAGCCTGTTAACTTAGTCAACTCCGTTTCTTCAGCCACCGGTCATAACATGGCACAAACCAGCGTGTTCGGTGCGCAGGTGACCTGGAATATAGTATAAAAAGATGATGTAGCCCGGATTGAGTGCAGCGAAAATCCGGGGATGGGTTTCCCGGATTTTCGCTGCACTCAATCCGGGCTACATCAGCATTTCAACTTCCTTAGTTATGTTGGGTTTCGTAAAAAACATGTATAGACCGGCTACATAGGTAACACTTGGACGGGGACATAGGTTACAGTCCCCGAACATTATAAGCTCTAGGTTTTTATTGTAAATATTCTTTGGTGCATAAAATAAATATCAAACTTTCCATCTGCTTTTTCTCTT
>JARLJN010000109.1 GCA_031291255.1 Gammaproteobacteria bacterium | reverse complement strand
GATAAGTACCAGCTGCCATTTGTTTTTGAACGTTATCTGGTATATCCCCAAAATACGCCATCAAAACCATTTTGCCAGGGCGCTTTTCAGCATAAAAATAATAATTTCTGCCTTTGTTGGATTCTTTGAAGACTATGCAATTTTCTGAGTTCACCACAAAAGATCTAAAACTTTCTGGAAGAGCACCTTCGATAGACGTGATATTACCATTCGAATTTTCTGTGGTTTGTACTTTAGCAGGCGGAGGTAAATCATCATACTTTGCTTCAGTCTCTATTTTTGTTCTCTCTGTTGTTACGCCCAATGTCTTAACTTCATCAGTAAGAAAGTAACTAGATGTTGTGGCGTCAGTGATAGCATATTTTGTATGATCTTCGTTATCGAGTTGACCATGTAAAACAGTTTCTTCAACCAACGGTCTTCCTGATTTTAATTTTTCTTTTACTGTGCGCTCGCTGGTTTGTCTGCCATTTTTTTCTGTATGTGTTTGTTTGAGTATACTGTCATCACTATCAAATTCAGTTTTGTCATTGGATACTAAGCCTACGTGTTTGCTGTTGTAGATAACGAGTATGCGTTCTATGGTAAGTTTTTCAGATTCGTTGAGTTGATCTGCAGCGCGACCCTTCAGGCTACGAAGATAATGATATAAACTGGTATCTGGGTCTTCATCATCTATTCGTATATAGAGGCTGTCTAATTTGATTTTTTCAGAATTTTTATAATAATAGATATCCCAATTGACTGAATCAATTCTCAATACATAAGTTGGTAATTCATAATTTTCATAATCTTGAGGTTCTGGTTGTGTGAGTGCAATTTTGATAACACAATTTTGATATTTCCTGCTCTCAAAACAACGTTCTGCTGCATCCAGTTCTCTATCTAATGTTGCAACAACATGCCCTGATTTAGTATCGATGGTTGTGATATTTTTTAATGTACGGTTTTGTTCTTCGTAGCTCAATTTTTTTATTTGCTCTACATTATTTTCATCTAACACCGATTGTTGAATCACTTCTCCTTTTTCGTAATCGAGTTTCATGCCTTGCTTAGGTGCGAGAACAATGTTGTTATTTTCTAAAATACAATCACGTAAAATAGGGCGATTTGCTAAGGTATAGTCGTACCAAGATTGACGTAAGAACTTATCCTCTTCTTTTTCATCTACTATATACGCTCTTGCAAAACGTCTATTACTGTTTTTGTCATAACCTAAATGCAATGCGATACGTGTATCTAAAATACGAGCAATACGATGCAGTTCATCGTAATCTGTATACGTTGCTTGATAAACACGGCCATCTTTATTCACAAAATAACAGGCCTCTACATAATCATCTAAGTCATAACGTTTGTTAGTCGTAAGCTGTGCGCCATCATCAATGATGGATGACTCATGGCCTGCTTCATCATGTAAACGACGAATGTTACGTGCAGGCGGTCGTGTACCATCCAAGCTAGCTTGGCCGCGTTGCTTATTAATAATGTCATCCACTGTGCCAATTTCAGAAACAATTTGTTTATTGAAATTTAATTCTAAAAGAATTTTTTGTCTTGCAAAATCAGTATGAGATCGCGCTATACCAAAATAGTCATCGCTAGGATTGGTAGATTCTGTACTCCATGATTGTTCATTGCCATCTTCATCTTTTAAATAAAGCGGTATGCCGCTGCGTGGATGATAAGCCTGTGCGCGTGTATTTAATTTTGGATTGATGCGTAGAGTTTCACGTCTATTAACATCATAATCAAAACCCACATTTCGATTCAAGGCATCTTGTTTTCTGATCACGCAATTTTCTTCATTGGTTTCTACTTCTTCACTTCTATTACCTGGCAATGAAGTCATTTGATGTTT
>JARLJN010000108.1 GCA_031291255.1 Gammaproteobacteria bacterium | reverse complement strand
CTTCTTTTTGAAATTGGTTGAAATCAAAATTATCTAAATTAATATCACGGTTGTTCATGTTGTTCAGCTCTCCAAAGTTATGGAATTATAACAATTTTAAGAAAGCTGACACAGTTATTTAAACACTACCTATTAATGAGCTAGAAAAGCTTGTGACAAATTTTCGCTTTTGGAAAATTAATTCTGCCCAGAAATTCCCGGAACTTCTCCCAGGTAAATGATTTTCGTTGACTGCGACGGTTCATCCATTTAAATAAAATTTGCTCCACCTTATCAATGAATGTACTAACGTCTGCAATGTTGTGAGACACACCGTAATATTGGATATGCCCTCTTGCTTTTGCACTCGCTATTTTCATTATTTGTTTTAGTGGAATTTTATTTTTAATTGCACGCGCCCATTCATTCACTTTCTTTAGCTTAGATCTTAATCGTTTGCCGTTTGTTTTCACCTTTACTAAGAAATATCCTTTCTGAGATTTTCCAAAATAAAATGTGAATCCAAGAAAGTCGAATGTTTCCTGAGTCACACCGCGTCGTTGATTTCGTGCTGAAAATTTTACGAGTTTAGTTTTATCTTCGTTCATCTTCAGTCCGTATTTTACGAGGCGATTGTTCAAGGCTTTCTTAATGCGATCCGCATCTCGGCTATATTGACAACAGATGACAATATCATCAGCGTACCTCACCATTTTCACCTTGCCCGCACAGTGCGCTTTCACCGTTTTCTCCAACCATTCATCAATCACTTCATGAGCAAATATATTCGCAATGATGGGGCTACATCCAGATCCCTGGGGGACACCTTCATCACTTACTATCAGTTCACCTTCTGTTAATACTCCTGATTTAAACATCCGTATCAGATAGCGTATTAGTCGAGGATCACTGATCTTTTTGCTGATTATATTTATAACTTCATGATGTGAAATACTTCCAAAATAGTTGGATAGGTCAACATCAATCACTTTTTCTACTTCATGGGTACTCAGATACGCATGCAATGCTTCGATCGCATCATGACAACTTTTCCCCGGCCTGAATCCATATGAATTCTCGCAGAATAAAGGTTCATAGATACTTTCTAATATCTTATGCATCATCCTCTGAACAATCTTGTCTTCAAAATTACTTATACCAAGTGGTCGAGTCGACCCAGGCTTACCTTCCTTCGGAATTAATACTTCTCGTACTGGTCCCGGGATATAAGCCATGCGTTTCATTCGATCCATTAGATCTTGTAAATTTGCTTCTAGATTTTTCCCGTAGCTCGCTTTATCTATCCCATCACTTCCGATCGCCTTCTTTCCATCCAGCTCATGGAAGCATGCCCTCAGCGATTCTACATTGAAATGATGGATCACATGCGTGAATATCATTTCCGGATTCGCCGCAGATAACGCCGCTATTCTTTTCAATTTCATTTCCGTCACTATCGAGTCTTCTGGGAACTCCATGACGTCTCCTCTACTCAGATCGTATTTACCCAGCGTCCTTCCCTCCACGAGCGTTACTTCGCTTCACTGGTACTATGACGCATCTGACTTCCAAATAAACTTTTCAGAGTCCTTGGCTTTGAGGCTTGTTCCCTGATACTCCGTCCTTTTGAGATTTATTTGGATCTCCCACGTTCACCCAACTGCTTTTATTGCATGCCATGCTCTTCGACCCCGGGGAAGTTATCTAATCCTGCCCTTACTGGCTTAAATAATTTTGCCTTCTGGAGTCAGAACACCATCGGCCTTTCCCAATTTGTTTTCGGAGCTCAATCACTTCAACTTGCGTTTACGGCCTACAATTATTCCTGCCTACGCTTAACTCATTGCATTACTACAACATGTCCAAGGCTGGATACGAAATGTGCTGGGTCAGCACTTTCCCGATAGCACTTTCAGCTACTAGCAGTTTGGCGCTTTCGTGGCGCACTCTGACCCCTTGGTTCCTTGGTTCCCTTTTTACTTTAGACTGTGATTGTCGCTTTAGCTTTTTCTAAAAAATAGTCTTTTTCAGAAATTTGCTTTAATAATTCTGTGAGTGTTTCACCAAACGTTTTTTCTTGTGCCCATAGGCTAGATACATTCGGTTTTTCACGTTTCATAAATACGTGACTGATATCAGGGAAAGTCTCAACGAATAGTTGCAGTTTTTCTTTTGCAGTGAGCTCTTCGGTATGTACATAGATTTTAATTTCAAGATTATTAATGGCAAACAACTGATTATAATAATTCATTGTTTTTTGTTGTTCAGTTAAATCTGTTTTTTTCCCTAAATACGTTACGACATGTTCTTCAATATCTTTTAAAGGAAATTCATCCATATCCGAATAAAGATCTTTTTCATACTCAGAAATAATTTGATGATTATATAAAGCAATCAGTAATTGATTTGACAAATACATGCTGTATGTCGCAAATTCATTTTCAATAGTAGCTAAGTCATTATCGATTTCAGAAAAATGTTCGTTTCTCACGGCAGCCATATTCACACCTTAATAACTGTATTAATTTCAAGCATTATAAACAGTTATGATAGATTTACAATCTTTAAATTCAGGGTTGGGTAAGGTTATAATCAAGCGGCAAGTTAAGCAAAAATTATAATTCGCTCGTTATAAATGTTATGCATTTTTAGGCACTTGAAAACTTAATTACCATATTATAATAATTATTATTACATTTTTTGCATATATTCAATAGGTTAATAACATACTTCTAAACAATAAAGCTGAGTCAAATTTGAGGTATTTATGAGGAATTATCGAGTATAATAAGGTATAATATACGTAGAGGTATTAACGATGAATACAAAACAGACATTAAATGCACTTTTAGCTACTGTGCCAACCCATAACTATCTACACCTTTTGGAAGGCAATACCCCAAAAAAGGTCGTGGACTTTTTGGATCTCAGTAGAAATGACATTTCTAAAGCCATGAAGATGGATAAAGACCACGTTAGATTTGACGACCAAATAACAAAAGATTTGAAAAAACGTCTTTATGAAATCGCCAATATTTGCGAGCTCATGGCAGGATATTTCAATGGGGATATCGAAAAGACTGCGCTGTGGTTTAATATCAAAAATCCTGCCTTAGGTGGAATATCACCTCGCGATATGATCCGCTACGGCCGCTATAAAAAATTAGAATTATTTATAAGAAATGCGCTAGCAGGAATACATCCATAACCATGAAGCCTTACGATCATAGAATCTTCACTCTTCTTGACAGTGTACCTCCTCGCGCCATTAAAACCTGGATAAAACTTCATGATAATGTAATTGACTACACAGCAGAACATTTTGCTTATTTTGCACATCGAAGATCACAAGTCATGGAGCAACTAAAGCAGTCGTTATTAGATAATACGACCTCCTTTGAATTCAACGGCTGGAGAAGAATAGTATCCCAACAATTTTCAAATACTCCACTATCAACTATAGGAAGCATTAAAAGCTTTCCCGGTGGCCGCTTCAATATCGGTGTAATAGACATAGAAAGATTTCCTCAGTTTGCAGCACTCTATTTAGCTGAAGATACCACCACAGCTTTTTTAGAAATGACAGGACTTAAATCAGAGAACGTCACAGATGGCCTTACCGCGAAAGAACTTGCAGTAGCAGGAAATTTCAGCAGCTTTGTTATCAGAGGAAAATTATTCACTGTTTTGGATTTAACAAATCCTGAATCATTACAGGAGTTCTGCACCCACCTTAAAGGAATACAGCTTCCTTTCTACTACACAAAAAAAGCAGCCCAGTTAAAAATACCCACGATGCTGCCTATCAAAAACTTATCTGAATTACGAAAGACACTACTCTTAGAAAATTGGCGATTAATGCCTATGCAATTTGATGTGCCGGCTAATTCTCAAGTGCTAGGCCAAATTGCACATTCAGCAGGTATAGAGGCTATACTCTACCCTTCCGTAAAAACTAATAAAAAAGCGCTAGCTATTTATCCTGAAAATTTTGCTGATTCTGATGCATCTATCGAAATAACAGGTAATGTTGCCAATACGGTGTTACACACACGAATCGATAAAAATACCTATAAGAACTTTTTGCCCTAAGCAAGCATCAAACTCTAACAATATAAAATGAGAAACCCATGCCAAATAAGACCCTACAGATAGGAAAATACCGCCACTCTAAAACAGGGAAGTTATACCAAGTCATAGGCCTTGCCCTGCATAGCGAAACGCTAGAAGAAATGGTTGTTTATAAAGCCCTCTATCATTGCGAAGGCTTTGATGACAATCAACTATGGGTTAGACCAAAGAAAATGTTTCTTGAAAATATAGAGCATAATGGACAAACCATGCCGCGTTTTAGGTTGGAGTAGCACTCAACGTTAATAATATTTCAACTGCCTCTACCTCTTCCATATCTTCGTTACATTGTGCGACTGAAGCATTATTACGACTCAAGCGCTCTGTTTTGCTGAACAAAGTCGATGCTGTGTACACACTGGTTTTAGCTGCAACATAACGAGCTGTGACATCTTCGTCAGGAGCAGCATTTGATTTGATGTCAGCTAAAATTGATTTTGCAATTAAATGATGAGCCTTTGCTTGATAATAAGGTGATGCACCACCGTTTTCTGCAAAATTTAATAGAGCTTGCGCCTTAACACAGGCGGCAGAAAAATCTCCTTTCATGAAAAGCTTATCAGCAGGCTTAAGAAAATTCTTGTCACGTTTTTTTTCAAATGTAGGCATAGTTATATTCCAATTTACTCATATTCAATTCATACAATATACTTCAATCAATCGTGTCAGGCCTAACACGATTTCATATTTTCATTCTTTCTTCTGCTTGACTATTCTTTATTCATTTATGGATAAAGTGTCAATCTGCTATCGATAAGTGGGTATAATTTTCTTTACGATAACTCCCCTGCTATATTTTATTCTAGTTTATCTATAATATTAATAGACTGCTTTTTCAACGTCGCACATTGAGTAGGATAGCAACATGGAAGTGATAGAAGAATTAAAAAATAATAAACAATCCCCCGTTGTCATCGCTGATCACCAAGGTTTAATTAAGTTTATTAATTCAATCTTTGAAGATATATTTTATTGGACAGCACAAGAAATCATTAATCAGCATCTATCTATTATTATTCCTAAATCACTTCATGATGCACATCACTTAGGTTTTTCACGATTTTTAGTGACAGGAAAGCCAACATTATTAGACAGACCAATAATTTTATCAGCCGTTAAAAAAAATGGTGACATCTTTAAAGCTGAACATATTATTCATGCCAGTCATGTGAGTGGCAATTGGCTGTTTGGTGCTACTATTACACCTATACTAGCTGGAGATCCAAGTTGAACAGCACACTCAATATTCAAATCGAACAACTACATCAAACTTTAGGAAAAATGGAATTAGCTTTAGGTTCTATTAATGAATGCATAGTTTGGTCAGATGAAGAAGGTATCATTCAATGGTGCAATACCAGTTTCGACAATTTAATTGGAAAGTCACACATCGAAATATTAGGCGCTAATATTTTCAAAGTCTTTCCATTATTTAAAAATGGTAAGGCAATTACGCAGGATGAACACCCGATAGCCGTGACTAAAAATGAAAAAAAAACCTCACTCTATCAATATATAAAAAATGGCAACATGGTCGAACTTGAATTGTATTCCAATGTGTTTCAGCTTCATTCTGGAAACCCAAGCATCATTACTGTCATACGAGATGTAACAGATTTATATCTTGCAATGTTTGACCTCGAAAAATCTAAAAAAACTGCAGAAGAGTTAGCAAAAAAAGCCAATCTAGCGAATCGGTTTAAAAGTGATTTTTTAGCGAATATGTCGCATGAATTGCGAACGCCTATGAATGCCATTATTGGATTTTCAGAATTAATCGAATCCGAAAATGCTGGGCCTATCACAATCCAGCAAAAAGAATTTTTAGGTGATGTATTAACTAGTGCGCACCATTTATTACAACTGATCAATAATATTTTAGATATCTCAAAAGTAGAAGCTGGCAAGATGGAGTTTCGTCCTGAAAAAATTAATTTAAATAATATATGTATGGAAATACTTAATATTTTATCCACGTTAATTGCACAAAAACGTATTAAGGTGACCGTCAATATCAGTCCAGAATTAAAAGAAATCATTATTGATCCAGTGAGACTCAAACAAATTCTTTATAATTATCTTTCTAATGCAATCAAATTTGTTGAAGAACATGGAGAAGTTGAGATTACAGCTAAACCCGTGGGCACAGATCAATTTCAACTAGACGTAAAAGATAATGGTATAGGTATTGCAAAACAAGATTTAAATAAAATTTTTATTGAGTTCCAACAATTAGATGCGGGTCGTTCTAAGAAACATCAAGGAATAGGTTTAGGATTAGCGGTCACCAGACAAATAGTAGAAGCGCTAGGAGGTCAAGTTGGTGTGCACAGTGTCTTAGATCATGGAAGTACTTTCTATGCTATTTTGCCGAGACTAGCTAAACTAAACGAATTCTTCTTACCTACAACACCAACTATCAATGCTGCAAGTCATCAAGCAACTATCTTAGTCGTGGAAGATGATAGCAAAGATCAAATATATATAAAAAATATTTTAGAAAAAGCAGGCTTGCAAGTTGTTATAGCAAGCAATGGCAGTCAGGCCGTTGAGTTATGTAATCAACATCAATTCAGTGCCATCACACTAGATCTATTGTTACCGGATATGAGTGGTCGGGATGTTTATCAAAAAGTACATGTATCGTCTAAAAATAAAGACACGCCGATTATTATCACAACTGCTTTACCAGGAAAAATATCGAAAGGGACTTTTAACGTTAAAGAATTTTTAGTGAAACCGATAGAATCAAATATTTTATTAGATGTTTTAAAAAATTTAGGTATCAAAATAGAATAATTCGCCAGGCCTGCATAGCAACACATTACACAGGCCTGTACGATTTCAGTATTTACATAACCGAACAGCCAGGTCCACAACCGCCTTTCTTATGATCATGAACTTCTTTTTGTTGATCATCTTTATTCGATTTAACCGACTCTTGTTGCGATTGATAAGATGGTTGAGCTCGAGCTGGTTCAAATAAACGACCAGATGATGCATTTGCATTGGCATTATGCGGTGCAACTTGAGCGGATGAAGAACTCACTGAAGCTTGTGGTTGAGCTGGTTGATTTGCAACAGCTGCTGGCATGCTCTTCACTGCTTGATATTGTTTAACTAATTGGGCAAGAGGAATCACTTCTTGTTTTAATCCCATTTTTCCAAGGTCTACACAGATTTTTTTTATAACCATATTTATTTCATCTAGTCTGAGTGGGATGTTAGTGTGAGCAGTTGTAACTGGCTCTAAAGCAACGTTAATACCATCCATATACTCATTAAATTTCTTTGGCAATGATTGTGATCGTGTATATAACTCACCATCAGAAGGCCTGATATTATTTTCAGCTAATAATTTTTCATATTTAGCTTTTAACTGATTCATTGGTTCTAAGGAAGGCATAACAAATCTACTTTTCTGTGTACGCCATGCCTCACATACATTTTTAAAACTGGATTGTAGAGAAATCACATTACTTTTTAAATTATTGTCATCTTTACCAATACATGCAAAAACATTTTTAATTTTCAGATTACAATCAGTGATACCATCAACTACTCGCTCTAAATCAGCCAACAAAAAATTAGCTTGAGCTCTTATATTGTCAGATGTAACTTTAGTCTCAAGAACAATACTATCAAGTTCAGGTTGAAATCTATTCGTAAACATAATGAATTTCCTATATTAATGATTAATTGGTTAATGATTAGGAGGTAAACATATTGAGCTGTACTGTATAAAAATTATAAATCACACGGCACTTATGTGTCAATTATTTGAACATATTTATCGTCAATTTTTTTAAAAAAATGTCACTAAAAAATCACAACCTGCTGATTTATATATCTTTTAATAACAAACAACTTTTTGCTAATTACTTCGTCCATCATCGATAACTTATTGATACCTAATTGCTCAATAGTCCAATAGTTCAGACCAAATCATGGTAAAATGAAGTACAGGTTTGAAATTTCTCGCTAGTGCGCCACACCATAGGAAGGGGTAGTGTATGAGTGAAATTGATAATTGCCGTTTTCTGCTTAATGAGTTCCAAGCATTTACCAACACATTAGAGAATCGTTCGCCTATAAAAAAAATGGCGACAGTTTATATTGATAAAATTCAAGAAGAGATACGCTTAGCAGCCGTTAACCCAGCTTACCCTTCCATAGAAAACCAAAGACGTATTGCACTTGAATTCAAAGCAATGCTGGCAAAAATTATTCAAGAAGAAACTCAGATGCTATTAGTAGCTCAACAACAATCAACTGAGAAACGCGAAGAAATAGAACGCAAAGAAACTCAACAATTAGAATACCAACGTGAAGAAATCCTAAAAATGAATCAGCAATATCAACAAACAGAGCTTATGAAGAAAATATCTTCTATAGCTGCACTACTCAATGATGAGATTAAACGTTTAGAAAATAGACTCAAAAAATTAGAATCACAATTAGATAAAATACAAGAACTCAAAAAAGAGTTAATAACACAAATTGCAGATTTAACTAAAGAGATAAATAAAAATATATTAGCACTATACCAACATTCTAATAATGATAAAAACATTTCATATGCACTACCTGTTGCTGGTGAAGATAAAGTTCTTAATTTAAATATAAGCCTGAATACTACATTAGATATTTTGCACAATAAAATACAAGAAAAAATAACATCCAGAGACTTTGATACAAAAAACATACATGCTTACGAAAGTGAAATTATACAAGATATAGTGAATAAGGAAATCACTAAACAAATTACTAAAGATTATCCAGAGCTCAGTCGAGAAGATAGAAATCAATTAATCAAAAATACTATTGCTAGTAGTGAAACTAAAAATTTAGTCCATGAATTAATGAAAAATATTCAAGCTGAAAAAAATACTCATACAGCTACACATGAGGTTCTTGCTGAACAATCTGAATCATTAAAACAAATGAATACTGCGTTAGAAAGTATAATGAAAGAAGAAGAAACTCTTCTAACTGAACTTGATAATATCAAGTCAGACCTTGAATCGAAAAAAAATAAACTAGAATTATTAGAATCCCGCGATTTATCCGTACTAGATATACCAGAAATCTCCGCCCTCGCAAACAAAGAAAACCAAGAACAACAACAAAACCTAGACGATGATTTTGATAAACTCTTTGATGATGTATGTGACGCAGTAGAATGTTTCAATAATGTAAAAGAGCCCGACCACCCAGCTCAAAATCAAAACATGGAAATTGCACAAGATAACCGAGCAGCCTATGCTAACGAAGAAAAAGAAGAAGTACGCAGTAGAATGCGCCAGCAATAACATCAAAAGCTAGCACACCCTCGTATTTTTCAGTATGATGCTCATCGCAATCAGTAAGACCTCCTTCCTAATCAGTACCTGCACCATAAAACCCACCCTCATGCACTAAAATCGCACAAATTCAGCCGTGAGCGCATGTCAAATTTTAACCATACTACAAACATTTTAAAGTCTATATCCCTATTATGAGGCAAATGCTTGGCATATTCTGCCCATAAAATTAACAACAAAGCAATTAATGATCATTTATAGTAGATATTTATGTTCAAATTGTTACAATGATAAATATATTGCACAACACCAATTATTCTGTAGAAAAACCTACCAGTCATAATTGTGATTTACGGCTGAATTTAAAGATTTAGCTGAAGAATTGTTGTTTTAAAAATTTAAGGACAAGATATGAACAATACAAGCCTAGGTGAAAACAACAATGTTTCAGTTAACAATAATTTGCATCAACGACTGTTAAATGATGAAGACTCTTCTATTGAGCCAACTCGGATTCTTAGCGCGATACCGTTCACAGAAGCAGGTCCAGCAGAAATCAAAGCAACGCAAGAGTCAGGACCCAACCCAACGTCAATAGATGACGAACTCGATTTTGTTATTACACCATTGCACAACATAGGTTCGCCTATGAGTATTCAACGTCAAAGTTCACCTGTCTTTGATAAAGATGAACTAGGTGAAATATTTTTAAAACATAAACTCCCTTATGTATCTTGGAAAGGATTTAAGGAAGCACTTAATACTGCTGGAATGCTTACATCATTAGGCGTGGCAGGCATACTCATCCATGACTATGTAAAGTTTAATGACAAACCTGATGATCGCTTTGACAATACCGTAGAAAAAATAGTTAAAGGCATGATTTGGGCTGCAAAAGGTTTCACATTTGATTATCCCAATCAATATAGCTTTCTTAACCATTTTGGTGAAACACGGCCCGATGAACATTTATACTTTGTGGGTATTAGCGCAGCATTAGTTGCACCTATCACCATTGCTGGAGTTATGTATCTAGCACATACGTACTACATTAACGCTAAGCCAGCTATAAAGCTCAAGATCAATCTCGAAGCAGGCATACCTGTCGAACTAGTTCTAGCACACAATATAGAGGCACTAAGAGCATATGCTGAAAAAGATGGCTCATTCCTTAAAGACACTATTAGATGGAGCAACTATTTTGGTGGAAAGAAATTAGATTTTCAACGAATGATGCATTGTATAAATGCATTACCTATTGAAGAAAAATATAGACATATATATAAAATAACTGGAAAAATCTTTAAAGATTTAATAGTTAATCATTCTTACCTGACTAAACTCAGTGCTATGAATGAGTTAAAAAATTGGATTACAAAATTCAATGTACAAGCCAAAAAAAATGGCGCTCCTGAATTTCCTAATGAAGAGGAGGAAATACTAACTCTCGAGGAATTATCATCAGAAAAAAATATTTATGGTATCTACGCCAGTTACATTTTGTGGCAAATAAATAAAAAAGATCCCAGCTGGAAAAATATATTTTTTTATAATTTATATCTCATTAAAGCACTCGAAATTGCTTTATATATTGCATCATATGCACGCCTCATCCTAACAGCAATAGATAAAAGTTGGAAACGTCATTATTACGAAGATCTACAAAATAAATGTAATAATGATTTCAGGTTTAACGAACAAGTAGCAAATTATTTATGTTCTATTTGCGGAAATTGGGACAACATACAAGTTGCTTATAAAGATTTAAACAACCTCCAAAAATGTGTTAGCGCATTATTACAACAAGCCAAAACATCAGAAGATATCAATGAAAAATTAAGTCCTATTATTAATAATACAGAAGATTTTCTAAACATCGTTTTAACCGACCAAGATTGGGCTTCATGGTCAGATGATGAATTTATAAGATTTTTAGATACACTCACTACAAGAATTAATACTAAATATTTATTAAATTTATCTAACCAATTCAACACCACCGTATCTAAAGAAAATTATTAGCATTGAATCAATTCATTCAAAATAATAAAACGACTGCATTCATTTATGAATCTGCATATTTAAATGCTCAGCAAGCACAAAAAACATTAAATTCATTCCGTCATACCCTAACTGATAATTTAATTTTTGGTTTAGCTACACCTCAAGTAATACCTAACATGAACTATTACAGTTTTTTTAGTGAGACCCAATTCACGAAATTTAAATTTATTGGAAACATGATTACATCAAGTCAAGCTGCTGGATTTGTTAAAGGTATACTTGAGTCTGGCATTACGTCATTGAGCTTGCCCGCAGAGAACAGTAACAATACTGTTGTACCACCCCTGCTTCAATCATCAGGAGTGAGTTTTATTGAAGAGTTAGATTTGCCACACTGTGAGATTAATCTAAATCCACATGTAAATATGACATCATTTCCAAAGCTAAACAGCTTAACAGTTGATAAATCCACATTAGAAGCAAAAGACTTAATTTGTCTTGAACAAGCAACGCTTGATAGCCCATTAAAAAGCTTATCCAGTGATTCAATTAATTTAAGTGGAAAAATCAGTAACGCATATTTCAAAATGTTATCTGCAACTAACCCCGCAAAAATTAGTTTAGATAATGCTTTATGGGGTAAAAATGGCATTAAAGATTTAGTTCATTATTTAAAAACGAACACACCATCAAGTCTGTCATTATCAGGCCTTTCATGTACAGACGAAGAGTGGAGTTTACTGGCTAAGGCTATTGCAAATTCGACACTGAAAGAATTAATCCTCGACTCTGCAAACATAGACAATGATAGATTGGCGATCTTAACTCAAGAACTAGATAACGGCATCACAAGATTAGATAAGGTTAACCTGGCTAATAATTATTTTGATGATGAAAATGGAAGTGATTTTCTAAAAGTCATTTTTAAATATAACATCACAGAATTTGAATTCAAAAATAATAAAATAGGAAATATTTTCGGCAATACACTGATAGCGTTACTTCCTGGCAGCAGCGTTACGGCTATAGGTTTATCTAATACATTATCCGGTGATTATTTAAAATTAATTATTCAACATAGTCCAAAAACATTAAAAAAACTTGATTTCAATGAAATCATATTAACCGATCAAAATAGTAATGACGCAAGCCTAGAACTCGTTGAACCACTCTATCCAGTTAATTATCTAGGAGATGATAATTTATCCTATGATCAAGAAATCAATCTCGCAAATTCACAATCTAAAACTAATTTAACTCATTTAGGTATATGCAACGGCCCTTCAGGAAATGGTATGCGCATGTTTGACAGAGTTATTTCATTTACAAATATAGAAAATAACTTTTGCAAATCATCAATGCTATTAGCAGAAAATGCTAACACACAAATCTCGAATTCAGTCTCTTCCGCATCAATGACTGGCGGAGCTTTAGCTCTACTCTGCTTTAGTTATTTATATAAATCATGGGCCAAACCGATAAGCCATTTTAAAAATAGATTTTTTTCAAGTGCTGCAACTTCAAAATCAAGTGCAGATGAAAGCAACATAAAAACAAATTCAAACAAGATTTAGGATTATAACAATGTACCCAAGTTTATTAAATGTAGTCACAGGCTCAGGTTTAGGTGTATCACATTCTTCATTAAATTTAATAGGAAAAGTGAATCCTACATATCAGCATACTTTGGGCATTGAAATGTACGCTAATGCAGCAACAGGCAATTTTATCGTAAAAGATAAAGCTATCACACATCCAACGACTAAAGATGTTTTTGATTTAAAAATGATATTTAATAGCTTAGTCGATAATTCGGCAGATGCATGGCGATTTAATATTCCACGGTTTACAAAACTGCCCATTAATCATGGCATCGATCATGCAGATCAAGATGCTATATTTACTGAAGATGATGGTCATGAAGTCATTTATCATAATGAAAATGGAACTTGGTTGGAACCTATTTTCGGAAATGGCCGTACATCATTGTCTTGGGATCAAGATCACTGGGTGCGCACATTATCTGATGGTTCAAAAGAATTATATGACGAACAAGGTCTCCTAAAAGAAAAATTCAGCAAAGATATGCAAGGATTACGATTTGAATACACTGATGGAATCTTAACAAAATTAGCATTTTATAACGGTGATGAGTATAGAATTGTTCGAAATGATTTAACATGGAAAATAGTTTACACGAGGGATTCAGAATCTGAAATATTACACACCTACACCTTCAACCAGCCTGGTGTTTTGTCATCTTCATTTAGCAATCTGGGTGCTGGAACAAATTATAAATATGCGCCAGATCCTAACAAAATAAATACTCATCTCATGCATGATATTAACTCAACAGATAACGAAAAAATTGTTGTTAATTTACAATCGAAAGATAAAGTATGGGAATTTGATCGTTTACAAGTTTCTAGTGAGTCAACTACTATATTAGAAAAAAATGGCAATTCCGCACAAATCAAATCCATGGGATCTGTTCAAGAAATCACTTGGAATAATGACAATCAAATTGAAAGTTCACGTGAGAGTCTTGAATTAGATATAAGAAAGAACGTATGGCGTGAAACTAAATTTGCTTACAAAAATAATCAATTAACTCAAAAAACATATCCAGATAAGAGTACAGAGCAATTCGAATATAACCATGAACTGAGTCATCTCACTACAATAAAGCATCGTAACGAAAGCTTAACGCATTATGAATATGAAGGTAATCCTAGAAATATTATTAACGCAATCTCTAGACAAGAAAATATAAATTCGCCCAAAATTACCAAAACATTGTGTTACTCACGACCAGATCAAACAGATTATTTTTTATCTTATGTGATCTCGCCTATGGGCAGAACAACTGAATACACCCCAAATAATCAAAATTTGATTGCAGAAGAAAGGCATTTTCTTAAGAATTTTTATCCATTAGGCAAGCTGCCAACGAATGCTAAAGCATTAAAAGACTGGGTTTCAAAACTTAATCCGCAATCTAAAACATACAAGAGAACTAATTACAATAACTTAAGACAAGTATTTGAAGTAAGTGAGTATGGCCATCTTGACCAAGAAGCAGATGGGATTGCTGATAATAATTTATCATACATGCAAATGAGCTTTGATCACCAAAATAATTTACTCAAACAAAAAAATCTTCAACAATTAAGTGATCCCGACTACACATATTTAGAATCAGATTTCAGCTTTGATGCCTATAATCGTAATCTTAGCAAAACCATAGGTCAAACTCAGAAAACTAATAATGAGTATGATGATGCTAATCGCACGACCACACACAAAGCAACAGGTGGAGACACTACTGTAGAGAAGAAATTAGGCAATAATGCAGTTGTTTCTTCAGTCTCTAGTGGAAACACAAAATCAGGTATAGAGTTTCATGAAACAAATAACTCTTTACGCGAAGACGGATTTATTCAATATAGCTTAGATCCAGAAAATAAAGTCAACTTTTTCCTACGCGATTCAATTGGTAATATAGTTTTCCAATTCGCTAGCAATGGCGTAGTAACAGGCACATACAATAATGTTGAAAAACGATACAAAGAAACAGTTCACTATGCGACTCCCATTGATTTAGCATCAAGTACAGTAGATATCCCTGGTGATGAACTTGATATCAATGATGTCAAAGAGATGTTACGTGACGCAGGACCTAATCCAGAAGATAGGCACCATTATGAATTTTTTGATTCTGCAGGTCGTGTAAAATATGATGTTGATGCTGAAAATTATGTAACAGAATTTTCTTATGATATGAATGATCACATCACACAGAAAATTCAATATAAAATAGCATTAACTGCGGCTCAAATTGATCAATTAAAAAATGGTGAATCATTAGCATTATCATTCAATCCAAATCAAGATCGCTGTACACAACATTTTTTTGACCTAGACGGATTATTAATCGCAGAAAAAAATCCTGCTGGCTATATCACTACCTATCAAAATGATGCAGCTGGAAGAATGATACAATCTATTAAGGCATTTGACCCTCAAGTGCATACTGGCAGCTACACATTACCTGTAATTAATAACAATGAAAAAAATGTAGAAACATATTGTTTTTATGATGCGGCAAATAATAAAGAATTTGAAATTGATGCTGAAGGCTATTTAACACAATACCTCTACCTACCAGGTGGTTTAATCTATCAGACTATTCGTTATGATAACAAAGTAGATAAAAACTGGTACTCAAATACTGAAAATCCACCTGCAATACCAGCACCGACAGTAGCTGATAATACTATCACTTATCAATATGATTCATTAAATCGTTTAATGAATAAAACCGACTCTAGTGGAAAAGTCATAAATCAAACTTATGATTTAATGAATAACATAGTATCAACACATTCTTATGAAGATAATTTAAATAAATTAAGTGGTGACACAATTCGTAGTCATTATTTATGTTATGATGAATTTGGCCGTGTTGAAGCCGAAGTTAATACATTTGCAGCTCATACTATCAAGCAAATCGAAAACAGTGACAGAACAGATAAAGACAAAAGAATTGCTATCGAAGAAATATGGAGAACACAATCAAAACGTTACACCTATAATAAAGTTGGCAAAAAAATCCAAGAGATAGACTCACTAGGCAACACAACCTTATTTTTTTATGATGACCTTTATCGATTACGTTATACAATAAATCCTGTGGGTGCTATACAAGAAAATAAATACAATAACTTTAACGAAATTGAAGAAACAATTAAATATGCAATAACATTAAATACTGAAGCATTAAAAAACCTCACTGGAGGGTTTGTAAATGAAGCACTTGCATCATCCATTAAGTCAGACCCAAAAGACATCAGTGAAAAGTTCAAATTCACTAAACGATCTCAACTTGAATCACATACTGATGGTGAATTATACAAAAATAAATATGAATACAACGCGTTTGGTGAAATCTATAAAGAACATTTAGCAGTTAATAGCAAAGAACCTAGTTTACATATCACCCATGAATATGATACTCGCGGAAATCCAATATCAAAAACAGTTGAAAGTGGAAATTTAACAACTAAAGAACAATTCGAATACAACAACCCTCATGGTCTTTGCACAGCAATCATCAATGAAGAAAATGAAAAGTCCTCAATTGAATATGACAAATTAGGTCGCGAATCCAAAAGCACTAACCCATTGCTTGATTTCACAGAAACAGAGCACGATAGTTTAGGTCGAGTGAAATCACATACAGATGAAATGGGTAATACAACAAAACATGAATACAATACTGCTTTACGTACTCATACTATAACTACAGCTGAAAATGAAAAAAATGTCATCACTGAAAATATTTTTGGTGAAGCTGTTAGCATAGTTGACGCTAACCAATCTAACTTAACTATGTCTCATGCGCCTGATGGTCAAGTTGAAGAAACTAAGCAATCAGATATAACCATATCTAAGAAAACATTTAACACTGAAGGGCTGTGTACAGATGCAGTAGATGGTAATGGCATTAGAACAGAAATGAAATACAATGCCGCCCATCAATTAAATGAAATAATTCATGATGCCGAAGACAAAAAACTTAGCACAACAATGAAATTAAATGCATTTGGTTCCGCAGAAGAAATCGCAAACGCAAATGGCGTCATTACGACTCAAGAATTTGATAAACGCAACTTGCCTACCTTAAAAACACACGATACAGAAGGACTTAAAGCGACCACCCAACTGAATCATGATGGACTAGGCAATCTGCTTGAAACCACAAAAGGAAAAGCAGATCAACCAGATTCCTATAAAGAAAAAAACAACTATGATGCAATTGGTAGAAACATAGGAAATATTGTCGACCCAATCAATGCCCTACGCCCAGGTGCTTTGAACATAGATACACAAAAAATCAATGATAAAACGGGTCGTACAGTCATTGCAGTAGATGCAAACAAAAATAAAACTTTCTTGTTTTATGATGCAAATGGCAACAAACGCTTTAGTGTAGACCCTATGGGTAATGTATCCGAATGGAAGCACGACAAAGCTGGAAAAGTGATTTCAGAAAAAATTTATTTTAATAGAATTAAATTAGAAGGTATTTCTGAAAAAAAATCCATACAAGACATAATTGCTTTAACAAATCCTAACCCTAACGATACTGAACGATTAACTTATTACGATAAGAACGGACGTGAACGTTTTATTATTGATAAATTGCTCAACGATGATAACTCATACACCGGCAAAGTTACTGAATACACTTACAACAATTCTACCAAAAAAGCCAAAGTGACTACCCACTCTAAGTTTATTGATTATTCTAATATGGATAATAAAAAAACTGACGAGATCGCTTTGGAAGTTCAAAGAAATGCTGCGCCTGAATTAGACCGATCTATACGATATATTTATGATTCATTAAATCGTGAGCGATTTATAGTTGATGGTGAAGGCTGTGTCACAGAGAAAATCTATGACAACAACAATAATGTTATCTCACATATTCAGTATTCCAATGCTTTAAACAGCGTTGACAAAGTTGAAAAATTTAACGACGTAGATTTTAAAAAACTCATCACTGCAAATACAGAACAAGATAGAACTGTACATTATATTTATAATGCATTAAATAAACCTATATTCACAATTGATGCTGAAGGCGGTGTGACTCGTTTAGATTACACAAAAACCTTAAAAGTTGAGCAAGAAAGCAAATTCGCTGACAAGATAGATACAACTAATCTAAGTTATGCTGAGATAAAAAATAAAGTTAGCAGTCTTGTTATTGATCGCACTAAAGATCGCGTCACAAGTATAGAATATGATGCGGCAGACAGAATTAAAAAGATTACTGATGAGTTAAATAATTTTGAAACCTACGAATATGATGCATTAGGTAATGAAATTTCCCGCACTGACAAAAACAATAATGTCTGGAAAAGAGAATATGACAGAGCTAATCGTGCGTATGAAAAAATTAATCCTAGCAGAACTGTGACCTCCGTTGAGTACAAAGACGGTAAATTAGTTCCTACTGATAGTCAAATGGAAATTAAATCTAAATATGAAGTCAATAAGCTAGGAAATATTGAATCCATTTCTTTAGCATATAATACAGACAAAGCACGAACACTCATCAATAAATTTGATTTAATCAATAATCCTACGGGGGCTGACTTTGGTGTGATAGCGATAGATGATCCGAATGCGGTTTCATCTTTAATGATTAGACCAGAAATCAATACAGCCATAAACACAACAAAAGTCTATAATTCCAATAATAAATTAGTGGCTGAACAAATAGAAAACGGAGCCTGGAAATTCTATGTACGTGACACATTAGGCAATATTGCTTATGAGTTAGAGCCTATAGAAAACACAAGCGCATTGACTACCTCTTACCTCTGCATACATAGAAATTATAGTGCTTTTAATGAAGTTGAATTTGAAACGACCTATTCAACACCTATAACATTTAGTACAGATCTCTACAAAGAAAGCGGTATAACACTAGACACAATTAAAAATTGGATTGTCGCTGCAACAGAGGATAGACACATAGCTACAGTTCGAGATAGAAAAGGTAAAATCAAAAAAATAGAGTTAGATGAAATTAACTATGCTGAAATAAATGAGAAAAATAATCCTGATATCAAACAAGGTATACCGACTCAAGAATTTGAATACAACGCTTTTGGTGAGAAAATTCGTTCCTCACAAAAAATTTCTGAGAGCAAATGGGCTGACTACTATTTTTGGTATAATAAAAATGGGATGTCAGTTGCAGAATGTAATCCAGTCAAGGCAGTCAGTATTTCCGAATATGATGCATTCAACAAAGTGACATTACATACTGAATATGCAGATTATCTTTCTAAAAATCCTAGTCAGGATTTAACCTTCAAGCAATTATCCGACTTAGTGGATAATAATAACAAAAAAAATCGTCAAACAAAAACCGAGTATGATTTGCGTGGGCAAAAGAAATCAGAAACTCAATTGCATGTAACGCGACAACGTTTAGTCGGTGTAGGTGAAAACCGCAGCATAGAAGATTATGAAACAAATCTCAAAAAATTATATACCTACACAAAACTAGGAAAAGAAGAAAGTGTGACATATGAAGATGGTATCAGCAAAACTTACAAATATTATGATAGCAATGGTAATACTATAGCAGAAGTGGGTATTTGCTTTGATTCGTTAGATGACAATATGCAGCTCATTAAGCTCAGACCATTGACTTATTATGGCTATGATGAACATGGCAAAAAAGTTAAAACACAACGTTTTTATTTGGGTGTAACAGATGAAATAATAAATCCTGCTGTATTACCTAAAGCAACTCCACATGCAGATGATCAAGTCGAGTTAGAATTTCATAACAAATTAGGCTTAGCGATTTACAAACAAGACGCTGTAGGTAATTTACGTGCACTGTCTTACACTGCGACCAAGCAAATAGCACGCAAGTGGCATAAATTAACGTCTTTTGCTGCAGATGGCCAGTTTAACCAGATTAATATCGATGAAGATAGAACTACCTATAATTTACAAGGAAAGGATACTAGCAAAGAAATTCGACGTAACAATGTAACAGAAGATATTATCATAAAAAAATTGAATTCTTTTGGTGAACAAACTGCAGAAGATCATGGCACTAATGAATGGCCTATTTTTAATAAGTACAGTAAGAATGGCGATCTCTGGAGCACTAACAGTGAACAAGGTGTAAGCACTGTCATACTTAAAGATTTAGCGGGTCATGAAATATTGAAAGTGATTTCAGGGGCTAGTGAATCTGCACAAGATCTAAAAAACATAACTGAAGAGCAAGTACCAACTTTAATTACAGATCAAGCTGGCTTCAAAGAATTGGAATTCACACTCTCTAAACGTGACAACTTAGGTCGCATGCTCAACAAAATCACACCGCCTCTCATACAGAAAAAGATATCGCAAAATATACCTGTGCAAATGAGCGTGATTGAAAAAACTGAAGGTGAAACTAAAAAAGTTTACTTATCTTGGTTAAAGCAAACCGATGCAACTTTTGTATCAGACTCTATTAAATTAACTGTAAAAGGCAGTAACGAAGCGAGAGTCTTCCCTATTGTTAATACACCCGATACAAACTATTTCACTATTGATATCTCTGATTTACAAACTGATATCTATAACTTTGAAATGGATTATTACTATATTACTGACAATGTAAATAAAACAACTGTTTCTAAATCCATGGGAACAATACAATGCGTCACTTCATTAACAAATGCATCTCACAATGTTGTTTGTACTATAACTGATAATGATAATTTAATTTTAAATGGTAATTTAACTGATGTTGAAGCAGTAGAATTATTTCAAGAAGGTCGTTTTGTGGCGCGTATACCATTACAAGCGCCTCCCCATCAAAACACCTTATCATTAAGCAATCGTAGATCTGGGCATTACACAGTAAAACCCGTATTAAGAAATGAAACTTACTTAGCAGAAAGCCCGCTCTTATCTGTGATTTCCCCCATCGCTTCTGCAGAACCTATGTCCAAAGAAATTAATTGCAGCGCAGAAGCAACCTTAGTCGATCAAACAATAAAATTAAACATTGTCGTTCCAGATGAATATAAAAAACGATCTGCAAAATTGCACATCAATTTTAAATCTAGTCTAGGCAAGTTAACCACTGCAGTTTGGACATTAGATACCCTCGTTAATCCAGATCATATTTTAGAGATTCCACCCTATTTTCATGAATTTTTATCATTAGATCTTAAGCTTGATATGGGTAATAACAAATTCATACAATTATACAAAAATGAACAGCCATCTGATATCAACGTTACTCCTAAAGATGATTGGGAACACGTTGGCAAAGAAGCAGATAATACACAAGATATAAAAGATAAACATGAGTATGTTGATGTAGCAGAGGATGGTGAATCTAAAGAAGAACCTAAATCCTCTGTTACTGTGCCCAAAGTAAAAAATGATAAGGCTGATGCAGATCAAGTAAATTTTAAATTCAAGTCACGCACATTCGCACTTATCACGCCTAATGCACTGCCACGCGATGCAAAACAAATTTCAATTTTAGACGTGAGCAAAGACAGATATGCACAGTGGACAACTTTACCTATTACGAATGCTGATGCAGGTGGTTTTACTGTGGATGTCACTAACTTAGCTGCAGGAAATTATCCGTTTAAAGCTAGCGATGCTGAACATGCTCATATACTAACTGTGAGCAAAGGCAATCAAGTCTATAGCAGCGATTCCAGCTCAACGAGTGAAGACACACAACAAGCCGTCAATCGTGCATTCACATGGGATGCTTGGAATAATACTAGCTCTATTACAGACAGCCTAGGCCACACAACTGAATTCGAACATAATGATTTAAACAAAGAAACCAAAAAAGTTGAGCCAGAAGTAGATTGTGTACAAGATAATAATACTATTGTTAGACAAAAACTCACTACACTGACTGGATATAACGATCAAGGTTATGAATTTGCGACCAGCGATCCAAAAGGACAAGTGCAAAGCGATACACTTAACCAAATCGGTGGTTCTTTAACTAAAATGTTAGGTGATGGCACTATCAGCAAAAAAATAAGTTACGATATTTTTTCACGTATTAAAAACTATTCTGATGCTGAAAACAATATTTGGAAACGCGTACACGATAGAGTTGGCAACATACTCTCTCAAACCAGTCCTATGCAAAAAACCACGAATTATTTATATAATGAAAAAAAGCAAACTGCACAAGAAACGAATCCGTTACATGAATCCACTCGTTATCAGCATGATGCTCGTAATAATATTTCTGAACGCACCAATGCAGATGGCAGCTTTGTGAGAATGACACACGACCATAATCACAGAGAAACCACTAATACCTGCAAAGAAGGCACACAAAGTTGGGCTAGAGATGCCTTTGGTCATGCAAAAAATTACACTAATCTCAGTGGTATAATCACTGAATATATTTATAATCAAGCAAAAAAATTAACACGACAACGTAATAACGATGTTAATCGCAGAAAATGGGCTAAATTAATGTTTGATCATTACGATATGCATGGTCAATCTATAGATGCAGCCTATTTAAAATTTATGGCTGTCATGGGACAAGACATAGAATATAAATATACCCAATCACATTTACTTGAAATGCGCGATCGTTCTGGTTTGCAACTCATGCGCTTTAAACTCAATACTGAAGGCAATAGAGTTCAAACTGAAATTCGCAGGCTAGATCCAAATAATGTAGAAGGTGAAGGCGAACTCGTTCGTATCATGGCCGCAACACTGGATGCCCTAGGCCGTGAAACCAAAGTCATAGATAGCAATGTGATGCTTGATATCGCTATGGATGCTGCAGGCAATAGACGTTTTACTAATGCCAGCATCATGAATGCAGATCATTCAGTGACAGTAGAAAATACTACAAATACATTTGATAAAGCGAATCGACATGCCAGTCAATCAACTGCCGGCGCTAACATTTCAAAAAGCTATAAAAACAATTTGTTAAATACCATCAACACCAATGGCATTGTGGATACATTAACGCATAATGCCGATCAT
>JARLJN010000107.1 GCA_031291255.1 Gammaproteobacteria bacterium | reverse complement strand
TCTACAATCACCGCCGGATTCACCAGTCACTCGACTACCTCACTCCAGCTGAAATATATTTACCCGATAACCAATTAATTTTTAAAAATCAAATCCATCTAATTGAAGCTAAAATACTGTCTTGACAGACAGTCCACCTTATATTGAGGGATTGGTTCATGCCGGAAAATCAACCCTCATCAAGGCATTGGCCAAAAAGGACAATGGCATGGTGTGTGTGGGCGAGTATGTCGAATTTACTACTAGCAAATTCCCCGAACAGCCACGCAACCTGAAAGATGCTTCCGAAGCAAGGGAATATTTCATGAGTCTCGAAAAGAAAAGGAGGAGTTGCATCAGCAACGACGCTCCCGTTGTGATTCTGGACAGAAGCGTGTTATCAATCCTTGCTTACCACTTTGCCATAGAGGAAGTAACGAAGGGAGAAGTGCCTTGTTTTTCCGAGAGCGTGAAGTCTCTGCCAACAGGGTGCTGGATTTTTCCCGAATTGTGCATCTATCTGGATGTGAATGATTCGGAAATAAGCAGGCGGCATGAGCGTGAGAGTGGCAGCTATAGCCCGATCTTGCTTAATCCGGAATTCAACGCCCAATTAAGGAGGTTCTATGAGAAGGCTTTAGTAACCGTTCTTCCATCACTTGAGATTGTGAGAATCGACTCTTCCGGCTCACCAGAAGAAGTGCTTCACGAAGCAAACCTTTTGCTGGATAAATAGCGGAGTAGCTAACTTGCTGCTCCGCTTATCATTTTCAAAAAAGAGACTATAATTCAAATATGGGCAATAAAAATAATTACAAAACTATTTTCTTTGATTGGAACAAAACACTTTCTAATTCTTTGTTTTGGGATAACTTGAGAGATCCAAATCACGAAAGGCATGATTGGCATAAAAATATTATTAATTTTGTTTTTGTTGAAAATAAAGGCTTGATTAATGATTGGATGGTTGCAAAATTTGATGAAAAATATATTACCAAAATTATTTCTGAAAGATTTGGATATTCAGAAAAATTAATTTTAGAAGATCTTGCGGAGAGTTGTATGAATATGCAATTGGTTAGCGATGAGGTTTTGGAATTAATTAACAGGCTCAGAGGGAAAGGCATCAAATGTGTAATTGCTACTGATAACATGGATACTTTTATGAAGTATACAAAGCTAGCAATGAAACTGGATTGTTATTTCGATGATTTTCTGGTTTCATTTGACAGGGGGGTGTTGAAGTTTGATGCAAAAGGCGATTCGATGCCTTTTTTTGATGATTATCTGAAGAGCAACAATTTGTCGTATAAGGATGTTTTGCTTATAGATGATTGTATTGATAAGAGTGGAACTTATGATAATCTTGGATTTGATATACTTCAGATTTTCAGTTCCGAAGATTTTATTAGTAAATTAAAAACTTTAGTAGAAAATGTCGATAATAAAAATTCCGATTAGAATAGTTGATAAGAATGTGAAAAGCAACATGAAAAAAATCTATTTTATCAGCGGAGTTAATGGAGTCGGTATAATGGACTGGCAAATCTAGACAACCATATTAGATGGATGTGATAGACTATTAGTATGAAAAAATCATACACTCCAAAGCAAAAAGCCTCGATTGCTTTGGCAGCCATCAAGGGCGAATCGGTTTCCAAGTTAGCCAG
>JARLJN010000106.1 GCA_031291255.1 Gammaproteobacteria bacterium | reverse complement strand
GGCAATGAATTATTTTTATAAATGCCATAACAACGATGGCAATGAATTATTTTTATAAATGCTATAACAACGATGGCAATGAATTATTTTTATAAATGCCATAACAACGATGGCAACGAATTATTTTTATAAATGCTATAACAACGATGGCAATGAATTATTTTTATAAATGCCATAACAACGATGGCAACGAATTGTTTTTTTATCAATGTAGGTTGGGTTAGCGCTTTTTGCGTAACCCAACATAATTACGATGACAACGAATTGTTTTTTTATCAATGTAGGTTGGGTTAGCGCCTTTTGCGTAACCCAACATAACGTTTAACGATCTCATCCGGTCAAGGCCCAGGAGTTTATATGCTTAATTGTTTTATCACAGAATCCTCAGCAAGCATTATTCCTCTCAACTTAGTTTTGCAAACCGAGTATGCAGCATGGTTAGCGAAGCAAGATCCATTTATTAAACATTGGTTAGATTCAACCGGCTTTCGTAATGACGCAGGTTCTGTCGCTATGATTCCCAATGCTACGGGGCAATTATCAACTGTTATTTGCTGTGTAAAAGCGATGACTGATTTTTGGAGCGTAGGCTCTTTACCTTTCTTGCTTCCTTCGGGATGTTATCGTTTGAACGTGACAGACAGTCAATTTGCTATCGCTTGGGGACTGGGTTCTTATCAATACACGCGTTATAAAAAATCACTTAAAAAACCCGCTCAGCTGTTAGTTGAATCTGATCTGGATTACGTGACTAACATAGTCGAATCCATTTATCTTGTGCGCGACTTAATAAACACACCTACAGATGACATGGGCCCATCTGAATTAGCTGACGCTGCTGTTGCTTTAGCTAAACCATTTAATGCTGTTGTCAAACAAATTGTAGGCGAAGATTTATTAAAAGAAAACTACGCCAGCATCTATACCGTAGGCCGTGCTTGTGATGATGCGCCTCGCTTAATTGATTTACGTTGGGGTGATAAAAAGCATCCTAAAGTGACATTGGTAGGAAAAGGCGTTTGCTTTGACACCGGCGGTCTTAATATAAAAGTTGCTGGCGGCATGACATTAATGAAAAAAGATATGGGCGGCGCAGCACATGTACTAGGTCTTGCTCGTATGATTATGGAAGCGAAATTACCCATACAATTACGTGTGTTAATTCCTGCCGTTGAGAATTCTGTTTCAGGTAATGCTTACAGACCAGGCGATGTGATTACTAGCCGCAAAGGTTTAACCATAGAAGTGGGAAATACAGACGCAGAAGGCCGAGTAGTCTTAGCTGATGCGCTAACTGAAGCAGCGAGTGAAAACCCAGAATTATTAATTGATATCGCGACACTCACAGGCGCTGCACGTGTGGCTTTAGGGACTGAATTACCCGCTATGTTTACCAATGATGAAAAGCTTGCAGCAGATATCACAGCCTATGGTGTTCAAGAACAAGATCCCGTGTGGCGTTTACCTTTGTTTGCGCTGTATAGAGATGCCTTGAATAGTTCAATTGCAGACATCAATAATAATACCGCTGATGGTTATGCAGGTGCGATAACCGCGGCTTTATTTTTAAAAGAGTTTGTACCGAATGAAATGTCATGGGTGCATTTTGATTTGATGGCATGGAATGTGAAAGCTAGACCTGGTCGCCCTCAAGGTGGTGAAGCGATGGGGGTCAGAGGGTTGTTTAGTTACTTAAATGCTAGGTATAAGAAGTAAAGGAGGTCCTAAGGAGTTAATAATGCCTCTTGTCCATAAGAGAGATGTCTTTTCCTCTGGACTATATTACTGAACTCCCTAGGTGGGATAATTATACCTATACTCTTCAATAAAGCAAAAAACATTTTTTATGATCGATTTTATTTTTTTGAACGTAGGTTATGTTGGGTTTCGTAAAGAGCACTCAACCCAACCTACGCCTGATCTACGAATTAAATAAATTCAAGTTAATCGTTTATGTATTATTTTTGATTTTCTGAACTAATCCACTCAACACTTTGCCTGGCCCTAATTCCTCAAACTCCATATTTTTATAGGCCAAAAGGGCTTCTATGCTAGAGGTCCAGCGTACTGTTCCTGCAAGTTGTGCAGAGAGATTTTTTTTAATCGTAGCGGGATGATAAATTTCAGCATTAATGTTTGCTAATACGGGTAGGGCAGGCACAGAGAATGTAAATTGATTTAAAAATTCAGTAAATTTTTCTTGAGCCGGTTGCATGCAAGGTGAATGAAAGGCTCCGCTGACTTTTAGAGGAATGACAGTGACAGAATTTAATTTTTGTAATGCTAAAATGCTGGTATCAAGATTATTTTTAAGGCCTGAAATAACAGTTTGTAAATAGGAATTATGGTTTGCGATAGAGACATTATTATCGTTATCTAAAAAATTTTCTAATTCATTTATTTTCATTCCTATCACAGCAGCCATAGCGCCATTTTTTTCTTGGCTCATCAGTTCACCGCGTTTTTGAACTAAACGTAATCCTGTTGCAAAATCAAAAACACCTGCTGCAAAAAGTGCATTATATTCACCTAAACTATGGCCAAGCACAAAATCAGGACGGCGTTTAGTGTCTTTGATTTTTTTTAAATAAGACAAAGCATTCACAGTATAAAGTGCAGGTTGTGTAAACTGAGTTTGATTAAGTTTTTGTTCTGGATCCGCTAAACACAAAGTTGAAATGGAGTAACCTAAAATAGCATCTGCTTGTTGAGTGATATCAGGAAATTCAGAAAATAAATTTTCACCCATTCCTTTGTGTTGTGAACCTTGACCAGGGAAAAGATACGTTATCATATCAATTCATCCCGCAATAATGCAGTGACTTGTATCAACTCATCTGACATAGGTCTGCAATTCAATAAACGTGGTGAGTATTGACGTAGCGTTTTAACAATAGCCTGGCTTTTCGTGCAGGCTTTTTCAATGCCTCGAAACTCTAAGGCTTGTGCAGACGCTAAAAACAAGATGCCAGTTAAACGTTCCAAATTAGCAACGGCTTCTTGTAAATCTTGAGCTGCATGCGTACCTAAGCTATTCACATCTTGATTGTCACCTTCAGTAGGTAAGGTGTAGGCTTGATGCGATTGAGCAAGTTTTCTATTCTGCACTGCAAGAGCGGCACTTAATAATTGTAGTGAACGAAATCCATTATTGATTCCAGGATTTTCAACTATGTTGGCTGGCAAATTTTGATTTTTTCTAGGGTGTACCATGTTAGCGAGTAATGCGTGTAACCAAGTTGACGCTTGTGAAATATTCATTTTTAAAATATCACAACTGTCAGTAATATAATAACCCATGAAATTTGCACCATGATGAATTTCTTCATTTTCAGCATCAATTATAGGGTTATCATTCACGGAGTTCATTTCATTCTCTATCCAGACTATTGCTTGTTCTAGATTTTCATGAAAAGGGCCAAAGCCTTGTGCAACAGAACGTACAGAATAATAATCTTGTACGGGTTTAATGGATTTACTTGCATCCGCTTTAATATTTTCATTTCTTAATTCTTCCAAGTCGGATAATAACTGACTGCCTTCCCAAAATGTAATTAAGAATTGATTTACAATTTTTTCGCCAGATTGATTTTTGAGTTGGTGAACTAGAGGGTGATAAGCACTGCTGATGACTAACATAGATTCTAATGACATTGCAATTGCACTGAGCATTTGAGTGTATAAACGTTTGAGATTGTACACAGCAAGACTCGCTGTGCTAGTCATGAATGATGTACCGTTTATCATAGCTAATCCATCACGCAACTTGGGTTGTAATTTTTTCAAACCGGCTAATTTCATCGCGGCGGGTGCTTTCATCGTTTCACCACGATAAAGTACATCTACATCTTCGCCTATAATGCAGGCAGCAATAGAGGACAAAGGAATAAGATCTCCGCTGGCGCCTATGGAGCCATACTGCCGCACGATAGGAATTATGCCGGCATTAAGAAAAGCAAGTATAGCTTCTATCGATTCTGGATTAACCCCAGAGTAACCTTGTGATAAACAATGTGCTCTTAGCATCATAGTGACGCGAATGATATCAGGTGAGACTATGTTTCCTGCACTGCATGCCATGGAACGAATTAAATTTTCTTGTCTGTAGCTGATAGATTCATAACTAGGCGCTTGATCCGTGTTCTTAACGTTGGCATCTAAAAATCCGACTTGATCACCAAAGTTGGTATTCACACCATAAATAGGCATATGATGATCTACACACATTTTAAGATAATTATAAGACTTATTCATTTTGACATAGGAGTTGGGATTAAGTTTCACAGAAACAGAATGTTGGGCGAGAAGTTTTACATCGGATAATGTTAATGTTTGCCCATAGCCTATTATAATTTCGTGTTTGATGTTTTTGCTTTGTTGAAAATTATCTGTAGTCGATTCCGTGAGTGTGTTTGACATAAATAATCCTTAATTATAACTATAGAGCAAAAAAAATAATTTTGTTTGATTGTAGCCCGGATTGAGCGCTGCGAAAATCCGGGATGTCCGAGCTGCATAGATTAAGATATAGCGTAAAGCATGCTAGAACACAGAACAAGCACTCATTAAAACATTCATAGACTAATATTCATTTTGCTTGTATTTTATATTGGAATCGAGGTGTTTATATATTTATGTGCAATATGGGTTACGTGTCAGTTGAAATCGTGCCACCTTACGATATCAGTGAGAAAGGGAAATTAAATTTTTAAATGGACTTAATCTATGCTTAACTTTATCAAAAAATCCCCTAATTTAGTTTTCATGTTACAAAAAAAATCATTATTGTCGCCACATGCTGTTGCATATCGATTTTTGAGTGATGGAACATCAGAAACCGAAACGATAACGTATAGGGAATTAGATAAAAAAGCGCGTATCATTGCGGCTTATTTGCAACGTAATGAATTATTCGGCGAACGGATTTTGTTAGTGTATTCCGCTGGCATCGATTTCATTACTGCTTTCATAGGATGTTTATATGCTGGTGCTATTGCAGTACCTGTGCAAGCTCCCACTGAAGGTCAGCATGAAAAGATACTGGAATCAATAATAAGTCTTGCGAATAATGCAGAAATAAAAGGAATTTTTACAACCGGGACAACTATTCAAACGTTGAAAAATCATTTTTCAAATTTAATTTTCATCTCAGATATTAGAGCATTGGATAAAGATGCTTTAGTCATGTATCAAAAACCAAAATTAAATGACGAGACGATTTGTTATTTACAATATACCTCAGGATCAACATCAACACCTAAAGCAGCTGTAGTGCGTCATAAAAATTTAACACATAGTTTGAAATCGACCATAGAAGTTTGGCATTATAACAAAAAAAGTATCACTCTCACATGGGCTCCACATACACATGTGTATGGATTGATTTGTGGTTTATTGGTGCCGCTATATCACGGCACAGTCGCTATTATTATGTCGACTCGTAGTTTTGTTTTAAATCCATATAGTTGGTTAAAAGCGATTTCGGATTACAAGGTGAGTCATAGCGGCTGTCCTAACTTTGGATACGATCTCTGTGTTAAAGAAATTAATGATACTCAAATTAAAAGCCTGGATTTAAGTTGTTGGAAAGTTGCAATTAATGGTGGAGATCAAGTTCAATTAGAAACATTGTTTGCATTTACAAAAAAGTTTTCACCTTGCGGATTCTCACTAAAGTCATTCAATTCAGCTTATGGTATGTCTGAAGTCACTGGTGCAATTGCGGTAGGTTTATATCAAAAAAATCCAAGATTTTATGCATTATCAGCTAAGTCACTCAATAATCATGTCGCTAAATTAGCAACGTCATCAGAACGTATGCGCAACATAGTAAGCAGTGGACTTCTGCTGCCAGGTCTCGATGTAAAAATTGTGAACCCAGAAAATTTATCAGAAGTGAATAACGGAAAAATTGGTGAAGTCTGGTTGACAGGCGCATCTGTTGTGAGTGAATACTGGAAAAGACCTGAAGAATCTAATGAAATATTTAATCGCGCATTAGTCGGGTCAAAAAAATTATTTTTTCGAACCGGTGATTTAGGTTTTATACGTAAAAAAGAGCTTTTTTTAACAGGTAGATTGAAAGATGTCATCGTTGTGCATGGCAAAAAATATTATCCAGCTGATTTGGAACAGGTCATCACAAAAGCAGTAGAGACATATCAAATATCGAATAATAAAATATGTTTTTCTGTCACTATCGACAATGAAGATCAAGTCGTTTGTTTGCAAGAAATACCTGATAATATTCCATTAGATATACAAGATAATATTGTAGACTCGATTAAAAGAACCATCGTAAATTCATTCGGAATACATTTATATCACGTAGAATTAATCAAGGAAAACTCTATACCTAAAACAGGCAGTGGAAAAATTCAAAGAAAGAAATGTCAGGCTCAGTATTTAGAAACTAAAATTGACAAAACACAGTCTACTAGTAAGGGCAAGACTATACCTGTTCAAGAAGAAGTGAAATCAAATTCATTTGAAACTGATTTCAAGTTAGTCATAGCAAATGTATTAAATATAGATGCAAATGAAATTGATTTGAATGCAACGGTAAGCTCTTATCATTTTGATTCTATCAGTATTATAAAACTTGCCGGTGTCTTTAATGAAAAATTTAAATTAACTATTACACCCGCTGATTTATTTTCGTATTCAACCTTATCTGAGTTTTATCATTCAATAATAAGTAATCATGAATCTGATATTAATACTTTTTATAAAAAACCCACGGATGACATTGCAGCAAATGATATTGCAATTATAGGCATGAGCGGGATATTTCCGGGTGCTAAAAATGTAGATGAATTCTGGGATAATCTTATTCAGGGTAAAGATGCAATAACACAAGTTCCTCCAAATAGATGGGATGCAGATCATGGATCAGCAATATCTTGGGGCGGATTTATAGAAGATATAGATAAGTTTGATGCAGAGTTTTTTAATATTTCAGCTTATGAAGCTGAGTTAATGGATCCTCAGCACAGAATATTATTACAAACAGTTTGTAAAACGATAGAAGATGCAGGTTATTCCACTCAAGATATTGCAAGCTGTAATACAGGGCTTTATGTAGGTTTGTTTAATCATGATTATGCTGAATTATTACAACAAAATGACATTATTGATGCTTATACCACGACAGGCATTGCGCCTAGCATATTAGCAAATCGCATTTCCTATTTGTTAAATTTAAAAGGCCCCAGTGAGGTGATAGATACGGCATGTTCTAGTTCGCTCGTTGCTATTCATCATGCAATACAAGCTATACGAAATGGAGATTGTGAACTTGCCATTGCAGGTGGTGTGAATGCATTGTTGACACCGACTTCTTTTATTTCAGCAACTAAAGCCGGTATGTTAAGTGTAGATGGGCGTTGCAAAACATTTTCTGCAGAAGCAAATGGATTTGTGCGCAGCGAAGGTGTTGCAGCAATTTTATTAAAACCATTAGCACTCGCAATAACCGATAACAATTTTATTTATGGTGTGATTAAAGGTTCTGCGGTGAATCATGGTGGACATGCCAATTCGTTAACAGCGCCTAATCCCAGTGCGCAAGCTGATGTGATAGTGGCAGCATGCAAACGTGCGAATATCTCAGTTGATACTATACAATATATAGAAGCACACGGTACAGGAACACCCTTAGGTGACCCTGTAGAAATAAATGGATTGAAAAAAGCATTTAGCATTTTGCAAGACATACAAGCGAAAAACCACCGAGGGTTAAAACTTCCTCACCATTATTGCGGAATTGGCTCAGTCAAAACTCACGTAGGTCATTTAGAATCAGCAGCAGGAATAACAGGTATCATAAAAGTTTTGTTATCCATGCAGCATAATACACTGCCAGCGAATTTACATTTTACCACACTCAATCCTTATATTGATTTATTGGACAGTCCATTCTACATACTTAATGAAAATAAAAATTGGATACGTACATCTGAAGACATGCCTAGACGAGCAGGGGTTAGTTCATTTGGTTTTGGTGGAACCAATGCTCATGTGATATTAGAAGATTTTCAAAATAGAGTGGGTCAACAAAAAAATTCATTACCAGGATACCCATTCGCTAAAAATTCATACTGGTTCACTAAAAAAGAGATAAAGCATACTACTCGTTTACATAAGTTAATTGATGCAAATATTTCTACATTAGATTGTGAAAAATTCAGCAAAACTTTTTCAGGAAATGAAAATTATATTCTAGACCATAAAATTCAACATCAAACAATACTACCTGGTGTGGTTTATATAGAGATGGCTAGAGCTGCTGCAGAATTAGCATTGCCCGATAGGCAGTCTATAGCGATAAAAAATCTGATTTGGTCTCGTCCATTATTTATGAATCATGCTGAAAAAACTGTGGCAATCGATTTAGTGAATGATGAGCAAAAAATTCATTTTTCTATTAAAGATGAATCAGTATTGTATGCTCAAGGTGAGTTAGTTTATACAGAGTCTATTTCTGAATCCATCAAATTGGATTTAAATGACATACTAGATAGGTGTCATGAAAAAAAATCGGCTCAGCACTTTTATGAAAAATTTAAATCAATTGGAATAGATTACGGTAATAGCTTTAAATGTATTGCTGAAGTGTGTCATAACACTCATGAAGTAATAGCTTTAATAGTGCGTTCAGAAAGTGATGAGGATTATGTCTTGCATCCTAGTTCCATGGATGCGGCATTGCAGTCCGTCTTTTGTTTGATTGATAGCACAGATAATTTGTATATGCCATATAGTATTGGTCATGTAAAAATATTCAATAAACTTCCAAAAGTGTGTTATGTCTATGGAGTTAAGATAGATAATAGTGAGCATCTTGAGTTTGATATACAAATAACAGATGAAAACGGAATGGCATTGGTTTCTATCAATAATTTTTCACTGAGATTATTTGCTGATAAAAAATCACAAGACAAAAATACGCTAGCGTATTATACCTCCCGCTGGATACCAGAAGATATTTTATTAGCTGATGCATCGGGAATTTCTTGGGAGAATAATGAAGATATAATATTCTTGTCAAATGAGATTGAGTCTAGCATTCAATTTGAAATAAATAACTTACCTAAAATAATAATTTATACTCTCAATCAGAGAGATTCCGTAAGTGCTTATCATAATGTTTTCAAATTAACTCAAGCTATTCTATTAGCAAAACCCCAGCGCGTTGTGAAAATCATGTGTTTATATCAAGATGATAGTGCTTATATTGAAGCATTATCTGGATTTTCAAAATCATTACATTTAGAAAATCCCTATTTGACTTTGCGCGTCATTAAAATTTCAGATCGTGAAACTCTTTTCAAAGAATTAAATACTGATGATATTAGTCTAAGATATGAAAATGGTAAACGCTTAGTTAAGCGCTATGAATTAATTCAAAATGACAAAGAGACTATTCCCTCATTGAGACAATCAGGTGTTTATCTCATTACTGGTGGGTTAGGTGGTTTAGGTTTGATTTTTGCAAACTATTTAGTTGAGAAGTATCAAGCCAAAGTCATATTAGTCGGTAGATCTGCATTAAGTTTGCTGCAAGCTGAATCTATTAAAAAAATAGGTGAGCATGTCATCTATTTGCAAGCTGATGTGACAGATATGACTGCCATGCAGGCTGTTATAGCTCAGTCTCAAAAACAGTTAGGCAAGATAAATGGTGTAATTCATTCTGCTGGCGTTCTGCGTGACAGTTACCTCATCAAAAAAACTGAAACAGAGAGCGCTGCTGTATTGGCACCTAAAGTCTTAGGCACATCAACTCTTGATGAGCTCACTAAAGAAATTCAGTTAGATTTTTTTGTGACTTTCTCATCCGCTGCGTCTATATTCGGTAATATAGGCCAATGTGATTATGCCTATGCAAATGCCTATATGGATGCATTCATTGAAGAGAGAGAGAAAAAAGTTTTAACTGGAATGCGTTTTGGCAAAAGTACTTCTATCAACTGGCCATTATGGATAGAAGGTGGCATTTCAATTACTTCAGAAACGCAAAACTGGTTATATGAAACTTTAGGTGTCTCTGCGCTGACAATGGAACAAGGGCTAGCCGCATTTGAATTTGCGTTATCAACTAATCATACTCAAATTATTGTGTTACCCGGTAACCAAGATAAATTGAAACATGCCTTATCACATCAAGCTGTTAAACAAGCTATGGTGACAAAACATGATTCGTTCACTTTATCTCATGATTTAGAAGAACAGACACAAGCGTATTTCAAGCAGATTATCTCTGCAGCGACAAAACTTCCCGTTTCAAAAATTAAATCGAATGAAGCATTTGAAAATTACGGCATAGATTCCGTGATGATAGTGGGACTTAATCAAAAAATTGCTGCACTATTTGGAAATGTGCCTAAGACTTTATTTTTTGAATGTAAAAATTTAGCAGAGTTGTCAGAGTATTTTATAAAACATTATGCGGGAAAATTAGCTGAAATAGTTTATTCTACTGGTTCCTCTATCCCCGCAAAATTGAAAATGTCAGAGCCGCGCGCGTCAGCAAGCGTCACTAAACTTTCTGATTCAGTGACAGATTTTTCCACTAACTTAATAGCGATTATTGGCCTAAGCGGTCGCTATCCAGAAGCAGAAGATATTGCTGCTTTCTGGGAAAATTTAAAAGCCGGTAAAGATTGTATTACAACGTTACCAGCAGATCGTTGGCATCATGATGAAAATAAAAATATCTGGGGTGGATTTCTTGCAGATGTCGATAAATTTGATCCTTTATTTTTTAATATTTCACCACGCGAAGCGGAGTCCATGGATCCGCAAGAGCGATTATTTTTAGAAACCACTTACAAAACAATAGAAGATGCAGGTTATGCACGAGAAAGTTTAGCCTCTAAAAAAGTGGGAGTGTTTGTCGGTGTGATGTATGGCCAATATCAATTATGGGGACAAGCAGCACTTGCTGAAGGAAAAGAGGCGACAGCGAACTCCGTTTTTGCATCTATAGCTAACCGTGTTTCCTATTATTTCGATTTTCATGGTCCTAGCATGGCCTTAGATACCATGTGTTCATCTTCACTCACCGCAATTCATTTAGCCTGTAACAGTATACGTGACGGCGAATCTGAGTATGCCATTGCTGGCGGTGTGAATTTGAATTTACATCCCAATAAATATCATTTGCTCACGCAAGGAAAATTTTTATCATCAGATGGGCGTTGCCGTAGTTTTGGTGAAGGTGGTGATGGATATGTGCCTGGTGAAGGTGTGGGAGCAGTTTTATTAAAATCATACACTCAAGCTATAGCAGATGGTGATCACATTTATGCAGTTATTAAAGGCAGCAGCTTAAATCATGGTGGAAAAACCAATGGCTATACTGTGCCTAATCCTATTGCTCAAGCAGATGTGATAGAAAATGCCTATAAAGTATCGAATGTAGACCCTGCATCTATTAGTTATATAGAAGCACATGGTACGGGTACAGCATTAGGGGACCCTATTGAAATCAGTGCGTTAAACAAAGTATTTGCAAATAATCGATCATCTGCTGATGTAGCGCGGACTAAGGCGTACAACGCCGAGTCCGCGGGGTCTACATTATTCATTCCCGGACTCGCTGCGCTTAGTCCGGGCTACAAAAAAAATAATATCGAACATTTGCAAATAGTAAAAGAAGATTCATGTGCAATAGGCTCTGTAAAATCCAACATAGGTCATTGTGAGTCAGCCGCAGGCATGGCTGCATTAACTAAAGTTTTATTACAATTAAAATATAAAAAATTAGTGCCATCTCTACACGCAGATAAATTAAATGAAAATGTAGATTGGGAAAATACAGGCTTTAAAGTGCAGCGTGAGTTAGCGGAGTGGACTTCGCACACTGGGTTGTGCAGAGCAGGCATTAGTTCATTTGGTGCAGGCGGCTCAAATGCACATCTTATTTTAGAAGAAGCTCCACAAACAGTGAATGAAGTCGCTGAGTCTAAACCTTATTACTTATTAACTCTGTCTGCTAAAACAGATACTGCACTTTCTAAGCGTATCAATGATTTATTAAATTGTCTTGCTGATGATGACAAAATTAACTTGTTGGATTTAAGCTATACGCTGAACCATGGACGCACTCATTTTGGAAAACGATGTGCAATGGTGGTGGCAAATGTAGATGATTTAAGACTGACTCTACAATCACTCACTGAGAGTATAATTCCCGAAAATGCCTGTATCAATACGCATGCAACTGACAAGTCATCTAGCGTAAGCGTCTTCACAAAAATCTTCACACAATTAATAGCAGAGTTATCTCAAGATAGCTCTGCTGAAAGTTATAAAGCGAATCTTTTTGCGGTTGCTAATTTTTATGTAGATGGTTATGAGTTAGATTGGACTAAATTATATAATCAAGAAAACTATCATAAAATTTCTTTGCCGACTTATCCATTCAGCAAAGAAAGATACTGGATTGCTAGTGATGAAATGACAGTAGAAGAAACAAATCATGATGGCTTATCGCAGTTAGAACAAATTCAATCTGTCTTTATCAACTTTATTAGCAACACATTAAAAATTAAATCTGATGCAATCAGTTTAACGACATCGTTGACTGAGTTAGGATTTGATTCAATCACATTTAAAGAGTTAACTACACATTTAGAAAATTATTATCATATAGATTTATTGCCTACAGTGTTCTTTACTCACAACACTATACAAGAATTAAGTCTTTACTTATTAAATAATCAAACGCAAAAAACCAGTATTAAAAAAACAGTGATACAGGAAACAGTAGCAGATGATATAGCAATTATAGGTATGCAAGCTTATTTGCCTGGGTCAGATGATTTACAGACTTTTTGGAATCATTTGATAGCAGGAGATGACTTAGTCACAGAAGTTCCCTCAGAACGTTGGGATTGGCATCATAATTATGGTGATGCTAAAAAAGATTCGACCAAATCGAATTCTAAGTGGGGTGGTTTCTTATCATCTGTCGATCAATTTGATGCGAGCTTTTTTAATTTATCAGCGCGTGAAGCCAATTTAATGGATCCACAGCACAGATTATTTTTAGAAGTTGTTTGGCAAACCCTAGAAGATGCAGGTTATAACCCACTGACGATTTCAAAAGAATCCGTAGGGTTATTTGCCGGTGTAGAGTTCAGTGAATATCACACATTGATTTCCAAAGCTGATAAGGATTTTCATGGATTTGTCGCCACTGGGAATTCTCATAGCATGCTGACAAATCGTGTTTCCTATTTTTTAAATTTAAAGGGGCCAAGTGAAGCCGTAGACACAGCGTGTTCCAGTTCATTAGTTGCAATACATCGTGCAGTGAATGCGATTAAACAAGGTGAATGTCAGCTTGCAATAGCGGGTGGCGTGAGTTTAATTTTAGATCCTGATACTTATGTGATTACCAGTCAATTAGGTGCGTTATCACCCGATGGTCGATGTAAAACATTCGATAAAAGTGCGAATGGATATGTAAAAGGAGAGGGTGTAGGTGCAGTGCTATTAAAACCTTTAAGTAAAGCACTAGCCGATGGCGACCACGTTTATGGTGTGATTAAAGCAACAGGTGTTAATCATGGTGGAAAAGGACAATCACTAACAGCGCCTAGTGTCACAGCGCAAAGTGAATTGTTAATGCATGTTTATGCGCATCTCAATCCATCTTCTATTAATTACATAGAAACGCATGGAACAGGCACCGAGTTAGGTGATCCTATTGAAATTGAAGCCTTGAAAATTGCATTTAAACATTCAAATAATAAAATTGCATTAGGTGCATTGAAATCTAATATAGGTCATTTGGAACCTGCATCGGGTATTGCCAGTGTAATTAAAGTGTTGTTAGCTTTACGCTATAAAAAAATTCCGTCAAATTTACATTGTCATGAAATCAATCCTTATATCAATTTAAATGACACACCATTTCATTTAGTGAATCAAGCTGAAAGATGGGACGCATTAATTAATGAAAAAGGTGAAGCACTTCCTAGACGTGCAGGTATCAGTTCATTTGGGTTTGGTGGAACAAATGCGCATATCGTTATAGAAGAAGCTGCTATTAACACTCATCAATCTACAACTAAATCGCATTATTTAATAACGCTTTCCGCTAAACATAACAATAGTCTACAACATAAAATTAATAATTTAGTGAAGTGGTTAGATATAAATACGGATGTTAAGTTAGCTGATTTAAGTTACACATTAAATGCGTGTCACGCACACTTTGCTGTGCGATGCGCTTTTGTTATCGAATCAATACAAGATCTTAAAAATAAATTAGCATCGAAAAATACTGTATTTAGCGTAGTTAAAGATGAGCCAGCCTATCGTCAATCTATAAGTTCAACACAAGATTATAATAGCTTAGTTGAGCTAGCCGATATTTATTGCAAACAATATACTCTGGATTGGGATGATTTTTATAAGAATGAAAAATTCGAAAAAATAGCTTTATTACCAGCGTATCCATTCAATAGACAACGATATTGGTTTGATGCAGATACTAAAGTTAGCCCTGTTAAAATTGAAGTAACTACTTCGAACATGAATGATTTTGCTCTCAGTTATTTGCAAGCTATATTCGCAGAAAAATTACAATTACCAAAAGATGAAATTGAATTCCATGAAACCTATGAAGTTTATGGTGTCGATTCTGTGATGGGACTTGATATCACTCAACGTTTAGAAAATGATTTTGGTGATTTGCCTAAAACATTATTGTATGAAAGAAATAACTTAACTCAGTTGGCTAAGTTTTTTTGTGATAAATATAAAAATGTATTAGTTTCATTATCTGGAATCGATGCAGATAATAATCAAGTCACTCAGAAAAATATGATATCTACAGTTGCTAGGTCATCAGATCCCACAGCTTATACAAGCACTGATATAGCCATCATAGGCATCAGTGGCACTTATCCCAATGCAAAAAATATTTTTGAATTATGGGAAAATTTGCAATCCGGACAAGACAGCGTAGGGGAGGTTCCTCCTGAGCGTTGGAATTATTTAGATTATCCTGTCACTGTGGGTGGAGAAACAAAATATTTTAATAAAGGCGGTTTTATTCCAGACGTTGATAAATTCGATCCTTTATTTTTTGGTATTGCGCCCAGCGATGCAGTGATGATGGATCCGCAAGAACGTTTGTTCTTGCAATCAGCTTGGACGACTTTAGAAGATGCAGGATACACGCGTGAAAGTCTGCAACGCACTGTGAATAATCACGTAGGTGTATTTGTCGGTGTGACTTATAATTTTTACCCCTTATTTATCGCAGAAGAATGGAATAAAGGAAATCGTATTCCACTGGATATACAATTATTTTCAGTGGCAAATCGTGTTTCTTATTTTCTGAATGCAACAGGCCCTAGTTTTGTTATCGATACTGCTTGTTCATCGTCACTCGCAGCAATACATCAAGCCTGTGAAAGTATAATAAGTGGCGAGTGTACAATGGCGCTTGCTGGCGGTGTCAATTTATCATTACATCCGGCTAAATATCATATGCTGGGCAGTCTTAGTTTCTTATCGGATGAAGGTCGTTGTGCGAGCTTTGGCGAGGGTGGCAGTGGATATGTGCCTGCTGAAGGTGTGGGATCCATTTTATTAAAACCGTTATCGCTCGCGCTCAGAGATAACGATAGAATTTATGCGGTCATCAAAGCTAGCAGCATGAATCATGGCGGGAAAACCAGTGGTTATACTGTACCTAATCCAGGTGCGCAAGCTGAAGTCATTAAATCCGCGTTACACAAAGCTAATATTGATGCACGTACAATTTCATATGTGGAAGCGCACGGCACAGGGACTTCGTTGGGTGATCCTATAGAAGTAAGAGGATTACAAGATGCATACAGTGATTATACGCAAGACAAACAATATTGCGCGTTAGGGTCTATAAAATCAAACATAGGTCATCCTGAATCAGCCGCAGGTATCGCACAAATCACTAAAGTCATTTTGCAATTACAACATAAAAAAATTGCTGCATCACTGCATTCAACTAAACTCAATCCATTTATCGATTTTGCGGACACTGCATTTTATGTGCCGCAAACATTAAGTGATTGGAATACTCAAGATGCAATTCCACGTCGTGCTGGTGTGAGTTCATTCGGGGCAGGTGGGGCGAATGTGCATGTGATTGTTGAGGAATATGTCACTAAGCCTGCATCTGAAAAAAAACAAGTTTCTTATTTATTTTTATTATCTGCGATGAATCAAGATAGATTGAAAGACTATGTTCGTGATGTTTATGAATTTGTGCGAGATAAAAAAGATAATATTGATCTTGCTAGTTTATGTTATACCTCACAAGTTTGTCGTGAAGCTATGACTTCTAGGTTAGCGATCGTGTTTAATACATTCGACGAGCTTTTAGAAAAGCTCAATAACTTCGATCAAACTTATTTTAACCCTGCTGCAAAAATCAGTCGAAAATTCGAAGACATTTCGGGGTTAGATATAAATAATGACAGAGAGAAATTAGCAGCATTATGGTGTCAAGGTGCAAAAATCAATTGGGAAATTTTTTATAACAACGTGTCTCGTTGCTATTTACCAACATATCCTTTTGCAAAACGCCGTTGCTGGGTAGGCAATCAAGAGCCTGCAGTTGTTAAAGATAAAACTAAAAAATGGCTGATTTTTAGCGATTTTGAATTAGGTTCGCATTTGCAAACCTATTTTGGGAATGATAATTGCATCAATGTTTTTGTTGGCGATGTCTATTCAGAATTTTCAAAAAATAGTGTGTATCTGAATCCAGATAATTTAGATGATTACACGAAGTTATTTCAAGCCCGTTCAGATGAAATTGAAGGAATTATTTATCTTTGGACTTTATTGCCTGAGCAAGATCTGGGTCTAATCAATAAACGTTTTCTTTATTTGTTTCAAGCCTTGGTTCAGCGTAAGCCTTTACAGCTTTGTTTGGTCAATCGCTCAGAAGAAAATAGTGAAATCTTGCAGCATCATTTGTGGAATTTAAAACAATCATTTTCACATAAAGTGCAGATAATTAATTTATATGATGATAAAAGTTTGGTAAATGAAGCGAAATGTATTCAGCAAGACATTAAAGTCTATAATTTAAATATAAATCAAGTGACGTATAGCGCTATGCAGCGTAATGCAGTTGAATTGGTGAATCCGCCTCGATTTATTGAAGAACAAGTTACAAATTCAGAAAAGAAAATTACCACTTTTGAAGTGTTAGATAGAGAGCATGTTTCTTCATTGGTTTTAAATGCGCTCGCTCAGTTGCTAGCTATGGATGTTATTGAAATAGATCCCGAAGTGCCATTTTTAAATTATGGAATGGATTCGATTATTGGCATTAATTTTGTCGCTGAAATCAATAAATCATTTCCAGAATTATTATCCCCTATGGATTTGTATCGTTATCCTGCTGTCAGCGAGTTAGTGAGTTATATCATAAAGTCATGTGAGCCTGAACAGCCTCAAGAAATTGAAGTGCTTCCTGTATTAAAAAGTGAAGAAGAGTTTTTAGCTGAGATAGGGCATTTGGATGATGCTGAAGTGAGTCGTTTGATTGAGGCAGAGCTCAAGGAGTTGGATGATTTGTTGGGTTAACTCTACTCTTGAGATGGGAAAACCTTATTCCCTTTTAATATGCATTTGAAACGTATAGGAAAAACTGGTCATGACTTTGCGTAGGTTGGGTTGAGTGCTTTTTACGAAACCCAACGTAACTTGTAACGTATAGAAAAATCTGAATAGTACTGTAGGTTGGGTTGAGTGCTTTTTACCAAACCCAACATAACGTTACGTTGGGTTTCGTAAAAGCACTCAACCCAACCTACAACAGCGGAATAGCAGTAAAGCACAAAAACTTAGGGCTAAATAGAGAGGGATTTATGTCAGAACAAGCTACCTTACAAAAAGCGTTATACACCATAAAAAAATTAAAATCATTATTAGAAGAAAACAAATCTCATGCACCTCAACCTATTGCAATCATAGGAATGAGTTCACGTTTTCCAACTGCTACAGGCAAAGACGAATATTGGAAAATGTTATGTGAAGGTAGAAATATAATTTCTTCATTACCTGAAAAGCGCTGGGATCTTTTAAAGGGTACGCACGAATATGAAATACGTGATGCACTGCATCCCTACTATGGTGGCTATTTATCAGATATAGATTTATTTGACGCTTATTTTTTTGGTATCAGTCCGCGTGAAGCACAACGCATAGATCCACAACATAGATTATTACTAGAAGTGGCTTATGAAGCCTTTGAAGATGCTGGTATACCTATTGAAAAATTAGCTGGATCTAATACCGGTGTGTTCTCAAGTTTATACATGAGTCAGTTAGGCCATATGCAACATATGGACACTGAAATGGATGCATTATTTTTTCCTACTGGTAACGCAATCAGTATTGCAGCCAATCGTATTTCTTATTTATTTGATTTGCATGGTCCCAGTATTATTGTTGATTCAGCCTGTTCATCTTCCATGGCATCATTACAATTAGCCTGTTTAAATCTGCAAAATAAAGTCTGTGATTTAGCTGTAGTTTGCGGTGCCAAATTAAATTTATTACCTTATGTTAATTATGTTTTAACGAAAGCAAAAATGTTATCTATTGATGGCCAATGTAAAACATTTGATGCGGACGCTAATGGATATGTGCAAGGTGAAGGCGTAGGCGTTATCGTATTAAAACCTTTATCTCAAGCACTCAAAGATGCAGATAGAATTTATGGTGTAATTACCGGTACTGCTGTGAATCAAGATGGAAAAACAAATGGTTTAACAGCGCCTAATGGATTACAGCAAGAATTATTGTTAAAAGCGGCCTATCAAGCAGCTAAGATTAATCCTGAAGATATTTCTTATGTGGAATGTCATGGCACGGGAACTTTTTTGGGTGACCCTATAGAATTGGAAGCCTTGGGTGAAGTGGTAGGAAAAAATCGCGACAAAGATCATCCTTGTTGGATAGGTTCAGTTAAAACTAATATAGGTCATTTAGAACCTGCTGCAGGTATAGCTGGCATTATGAAAGTAGCGCTCGCATTGCAGCATGGCCAAATTCCTCCACACTTAAATTATTTTACACCTAATCCTCATATTCAATTTGATAAATACCATTTTTCAATTCCACAAAAAATGCAAGAGTGGCCGCGCTATGGTTCGCATCGTACAGCTGGAATCAGCGGCTTTGGATTCGGCGGCACAAATTCACACGTAGTCATGCGTGAACTTGCTGAGGATGAAAAACCTGTGATTCAGCATACAAATAATCATTCTACAGAGTTATTTACTTTGTCCGCTAAAGATCCTGCAGCCTTGAGTTTGTATGTCAATAAATGGTGTGACTTTATTGATAACAATGCTTCATTAGATCTTACGCAAATTTGTTATAATTTGCATACCAGACGTTCTCATTATTTTTGTAGGCTGGGTATAGTTGCTAACTCCATACATGATCTTTATGAAAAATTATGCACTCTTAAATCTGAATTGTTAATCGCGAATCAATATACAGACTCTATTTTTATTAATTTAAATAAAGATAAAATGTCACATTTAAATAATGAAACTGAATTACAAAAGTTAGCTGTTTCATACATGAATCGTGATGCAATTAATTGGAAGACAGTTGAAGAATATCGTTTGTACCCTAATATGGATTTACCGTTATATCCTTGGCAGCATAAGCATTATTGGCCGCCACTGGTAAACAATCATTCGTCTGCTGCTGTAGTTGACCCTTATCCATTGCAAGGTAAACATATTCCTTCACCACTCAATACATTGCAGTTTGAATTTCTTATTGATGTAAAACGTATGCCTGATGTGGAAGATACGTATAATGTCGTACATGCTGGTTACTACATGGAAATATTTGCTTATGCTGTGAAATATATTAATGCGCAAGCAACATTCACTATAGAAGATCATGCATTTCTTTCTCCTTTATTCGCACAAAATGATGCGGTAGTCACCGTGCAGTTGATAGTTGAAAAAAGTGAGCAAGATGTTTATGTGTATCATATTTATAGTCGTGTTAAGGATCAAAAAAATTGGGTAAATCACGCTAAAGGCGTATTAATTTTAAATACGCTGCCTGAGAAAGTCATCTCTACTGTGGATGAAATTAAAAAGCGATGTCACATACATGGCAGTGCTGAAAAAATGTATGAAAGAATCACAGCCATGGGTATGCCCACAGGCGAAAGCATACGCTGGACTCAGCAATATTGGCAAAATGAAAAAGAAATATTATGCGAGTTTAAACAACCACTATCGACTCAAGATAAAAATAATTTATATGTTTTGCAATTACATCCTGGTGTGTTTGATGGATCTATACAGCCTGTATTTATGTTGTTGCCAGATGAACATGTGAAACCGTATATCGCTTCAGGTGCTAAGCGTGTGAATTTTTATGGAATGCGTCCCGGACCCTATTTTTTATATGGTGTAATGCGATCAATCACAGAGAGTGGCGATAAAATCATATGTGATTGTTATTTGATGACAGAGCAAGGCGTAGTGATTGCAGAGTTTGATGAAATGGGTTTAGCGCAGTTAGATGATAAAGTACAAATTCAAAAAATGATGGAAGAAAAAGACAGGCATGTCAAAGTTGACTTAACAACGTTAGATTCAATTGAACGTAAAAAATATGTTATGAATTTTTTAACTGAGCAATGCGCAAATATATTTTCTATACCAAAAGAAGAGATAGAAGTTAATCGTTCTCTGCAAGATATGGGTATAGATTCTTTGATGGCTATAGTCTTAATGCGTACCTTAGAAATGGGTTTAGGTATCAGTTATTCTATGCATGATTTGTTAGAAGGACCTACTATTACCGAGTTATGCGATTTTGTTTTAAGTACGGTTTCGCCAGTGCAATCGACGACTCCGCAAGTTATCAAAGCTGTAACTGTGTCTAATCCTTGGATTGCGTACAGACAAGTGCAAGCACATGCAAAAGTAAAATTATTTTGTTTGCCATATGGTGGAGGCGGCGCTTCTTTATATCGTGATTGGCAAGCGATGTTGCCTGACACCATAGAAGTGTGTCCTATACAATTGCCAGGGCGAGAAGCACGTTTAAATGAAGCGCCTATAGGTAATATTGATGTGCTTGTTGATCAGCTGGTTGAAAATTTAAAATCTGAATTGACTATGCCTTTTGCTTTCTTTGGTCATAGCTTTGGTTCGTTAATTGCGTTTGAATTGATACGTGCATTGAGAAAGCAAAACTTAGCTATGCCTATGCATTTCTTTGCATCTGCATTTCCAGATCCTCGCGTGCCGACTAAAAGTTTAGATGCTTTATTGCAAGATTTAAAAGCCATAGGAATTGATTTGTTTGCCTTAGGCAGTGAGCAAGCTATCGCCCAAATGCCTGAAGATAAATTGAAACAATTAGCGGATATTTTCAGTGAAAATGGCATTGCTGATTATGGCGACAGTTTGATGAATAAAGAAATTATCAAAGTATTGTTACCTATTTTTATTGCGGACATGGGTATTCCTAAGCATTATCATTATCGCGATCAGGCTCCATTAAATTTACCTATTACTGTTTTTCTTGGAAAAAAAGATACTTGGGTGTTGCCTGAAGATCATCAATCTTGGCGTGATCATACGTCTAAACAGTGTGATATACATGAATTTGACAGTGGACATTTATTTATTAAAGATCAAGCCGTGTTGAAACAAGTATTGCAGTATATCAGTCGTGCGTTGGTTACTAAGGAAGTTGAAATGCTGATGTAGCCCGGATTGAGTGCAGCGAAAATCCGGGAAACCCTATGTTGGGTTACGGTGCAAAAAGCGCACCTAACCCAACCTACCCAATCAGCAGTTGTAGGTTGGGTTGAGTGTTTTTTACGAAACCCAACATAACTAAGGAAGTTGAAATGTTGATGTAGCCCGGATTGAGTGCAGCGAAAATCCGGGAAACCCTATGTTGGGTTACGGTGCAAAAAGCGCACCTAACCCAACCTACCCAATCAGCAGTTGTAGGTTGGGTTGAGTGTTTT
>JARLJN010000105.1 GCA_031291255.1 Gammaproteobacteria bacterium | reverse complement strand
TTAAGAGAAAAAGCAGATGGAAAGTTTGATATTTATTTTATGCACCAAAGAATATTTACAATAAAAACCTAGAGCTTATAATGTTCGGGGACTGTAACCTATGTCCCCGTCCAAGTGTTACCTATGTAGCCGGTCTATACAGCTCTTTGCGTAACCCAACACAGGGAACTCTAACCATGATTTGTAGGTTGGGTTAGCGCTCTTTGCGTAACCCAACACAGGGAACTCCTAGGCTCTAATGCATACCAGGAAACAATCCCACTAATCCTTCAGCAAGCATGCCCACAGCAATAGCCATGATGATCATACCCATGATGCGTGTGACCACCTTAATGACAGAGGTGCCGACTAAGCGTGCCACAGGGTGTGCGTAATAAAGTATGACACCCATACCTAAGGCTAGCATGATGGATAATCCTGACATGCAAAGCTTATTGATCAATTGAGGGAAGTCATTGTCTGCAATGATGAGTGTGCTGATAGCTCCAGGCCCTATAATTAAAGGCAAGGCTAAAGGCACAACAGCAATAGAGTCTCTGTCTTTAGCCGCTTCATCATCTTCAGAAGTATGGCTGACTGCGCTTTCTTTGGATTGAAGCATGGACAAGCCCATCAGCAGTAAGATTATCCCGCCAGCAAATCGAAAAGAGGGGATGGTGATGCCTAATAAAGTCAGTAATTGTTGGCCTGACCATTCTGTCACTAACATGATAACAGCCACGGCAACAGCACAAGAAACAGCGACTTCACGCTGTTTTAAGAGGTTCATTTTGCGGGTGAGTTGTAAGAAAACAGACAGAGATCCGAGAGGATTCATCATAATGATCATGGCTACAACAAATTTAACGGCGTCACTGCTGGTCACGTTCATTACCCCGACAAAAAAATAAGAAATGTATTATAACTGAGCTGATAATAAAAAACCATATGAGATGATGCTGCCCCCGCGGTACAATTCAAAAAAATATCACTATAGCGAGTTGAGAAAAATGTCTAAAGTTTACAATTTTAGTGCGGGTCCCGGCATGTTACCCGTTGACGTCATGCAGCAAGCACAGGCTGAAATGCTGGATTGGCATGGTTTAGGTATGTCTATTATGGAATTGGGACACCGGGGGCCAGAGTTTCAGGCTGTTGCTGATCAGGCTATAGCCGATCTAAGAGAGCTGATGGCTATTCCGTCAAATTATCACGTATTATTTTTAGCAGGGGGCGCATCTACCCATTTTGCGATGGTGCCTCTTAATTTAATGGGTGGGAAAAAAACGGCGGATTATGTAGACACAGGCATTTGGTCTAAAAAAGCGATTGCTGAAGCGCGGCGTTACGGAAATATTAATATTGCTGCAGGTCTTGAAGAAGAACGTTTTATTTCTATTCCGCCTCAAAGCGAATGGAATTTAAATCCTGAAGCAGCTTATTTGCATTACACACCGAATGAAACAATAGAGGGAATAGAATTTAATTGGGTTCCTGAAGTCAATGTGCCTCTAGTGGCTGACATGTCGTCTATGATTTTATCGCGTCACATTAACGTAAGTGATTACGGGATAATTTATGCAGGCGCACAAAAAAATATGGGACCTGCGGGAATTAATGTCGCTATCATTCGTGAAGATTTATTGCAAGAACCTCTACTCAATACGCCTTCTTTGTATAACTATAAACTACAATGCGAGCACCATTCATTTTACAACACACCGCCCACTTATAATTGGTATTTAGTTGGATTGGTTTTAGATTGGATGAAACGTAAAGGCGGTGTGAGTCATTTTGAAAAAATAAATCAACGTAAATCCGAAAAACTTTATCAATTCATAGATACCTACGCAGAATTTTATATCAATAATGTAGACCCTAGCTGTCGATCGCGCATGAATGTGATTTTCAAATGCAAAGATCCTGTGTTAGAACCTACATTTTTAAAATTAGCAACTGAAGCGGGTTTAGCAAATTTGCGTGGCCATAAACTATTGGGTGGCATGCGTGCCAGCATTTATAATGCTATGCCTGAGGAGGGTGTAGATAAATTAATTGAATTTATGCATGAGTTTGCAAAAAAATATGGCTGAACTATATGTTCTCATCGTCAAGGTATGGACCCGCTATTCATAAAGTTTACAATCACTTTGGATCAAAGCAGCGTATTCGATCCAGGGGTGTATCTTTATTTCAGCATAAATTATTTAGAATAATTAAGCCGCAAAAAGGTAAGCATGCACGGACTAGGCGCAATAACAAAACATGGATCGCAAAGTTTTGCGATATTCATTTATATTATGCAGTCATAGAACAAACAGCGCAGGAATTTTTCCGTTTAATAATGCCATGGCAACCTAAAACACGTATTTGTTTTCATGATGGAAATATATATCTCTTATCTGAAGAAATAGTGGGTTTTATTAGTTTTGATAATGTGCTGGAAGAAGAAGGTTATGATGTGCTGAAGAAAAAAATCTTCAGTGCGCGAGAATATCTTGCTGGAATCATAATAATAGCTTTGTTTCTCAATGAATCCGATCTAAAGAATGCCAATGTAGGATTTTCCAGGGAAGGAAAAATAATTAAGATTGATGGCGAATTTTGCTTTACAAAAAATTATGATAAGACAAGTAATACAATCACACCAGATGATTTAAAAAGTTTGCCTAAATTAATTTCTTATTCGCCTTATAATTGGTTTGATTATATTAGAGCGGATGTTAATCATGATGATTGCGAATTTTTTGATGAAAACTTAAATCAAGATAATGAATTTCGTAATGCTATCAACAAAACTATTTTAAAAATTATTATATTACCTAGTCAATTCATTAAAGCTTTTATAGAGTCTTATGATTCTTTTGAAGAGCTAACTGATATTATGATAGAACGTCGTGAGATGCTGACTAATGCTGCATTGAGGTGTGATAGTTTTATTGATTATCTCGAACAGTCGGAAAATGATTATTTTGAATATATGGAACAATTAAAGCGTTTCAAGACTATGAGTAAATTTGTTTTATGGGATCACCTTGAGGATGCCGATACCTTATTCGCTAATACTTATTTCAGATTGATGATACTCGCAAAGCATATTAATTTAAATTTTATTGAAAATTGGTGTATCAAATTTAATATAAATATTAACGAAGAGTATGCTGGTGGCGAGACTTTGTTGAGTTTGTCGGTGAAGCAAGAAGCTTATGATGTTGTTATCTACTTATTAAATACAAATGTATTGAGAGATCAATTGACTTCTAAATAAATGACTTTGGCAATATTTTATTTATGTAATCAAAATAAATTTGATCTGGCAAGGTTAGCTTATGAAAAAAATCCTGATGTCGATTTCAGTCAATATTCGACCGAAATGTTAAGTCACATTATTTTTAACATGTTAGGCAATTATGTTGAACCTGATTTGAAATTGATGAAATTATTTTGTGAAAACTGTAAAGATGCACTGATGACTTATATCAATCCTGCTGGTGAGTCACTTATATCAGCAGCGGTGAGATGTGCTCGTTATGATGTGATTAATTATTTTATAACGACACCTAAGCTTTATAATCAATTTATCGATGTACCTAGTATTTGTATCAAGCTCTCCTTATTACATACGCTTACCTTGCTTGAAAATTTTAATAATAAAGAACCAAGACCTTTAAAAGAGAAACAATATATTGCTGATAGAGTGATTCGAGGTTTGATTAATCGTGCTCAAACTAAACGAGAATTATGTCATCTGATTGAAGTGATAAGTATTTTTAAGGGTATTGAATTTATGAAGCAATACACGTCTAGACTGTGGTATATCAGATTTCCTGAATGGGAAGGTGAAAAGGTTACACATTTATGGATGCGATTAATGGAGTATGCAAAACAAAGGATGTTGAGGTTAGCTGAGCGTGAAAATGATTTTTCTGATGATGACAGCTGCATAAAGTTTTTGAAAACACCCACGCATAGTGCCTATCGATTTTTTCATATTTCCTCTGGTTTTGTAACACGCTATGAAAATATAAAAAAAGAGAAGAGGATGTAGCCCGGATTGAGCTTTGCGAAAATCCGGGAAGGTTTCAAAGATCCATGACAGCAATCCCCGGATTTTCGCAACGCTCAATCCGGGCTACATCCTATTTTTTTACTTGTATATTTTGAGCTTGTATACGCAATTGCTTGCGTGCGAGAGCTTCTGCATTGCGGCGTTTTTGCATTTCATTATCTATCGCTAAAGGTGGAATAGTCGTAGGTTTACCATGGTCATCAATCGCAACCATAGTGATATAGCATGAATTAGTATGTCTGCATAAACGCGTTAGAAGATTTTCTGCAAGTACACGTATGCCGACTTCTAATGAGGTATTACCTACATAATTGACGGTAGCCAGAAATGTGACTAGCTCACCAACGTATATTGGTTCTTTAAAAAAAACTTGATCCACGGAAAGAGTCACTGTATTTTTTCCGGCATAGCGTGAGGAGCAGGCATAGGCAACGTTGTCTAACAACTTAAGTATGTGACCCCCATGTACATTACCTGAAAAATTTGCAGAGTTCGGTGTCATGATTTCAGACATAATGAGTGAACGGCGATCTTCTTGTGGAAATGAATTTGAAGAATCATTTTGGTTCATAAGTATTTCCTTGTGATGAATGTGCCCGGATTTTCGCAACGCTCAATCCGGGCTACGTCCCTGTTTTTAAGGTATTTACTTTTGCCGCACAAATAAAATCATTTTCTGACAGTCCATCAATTGCATGCGTAGTGAATGTGACTAAGCAATGATTGTATCCCACTTCTAAATCAGGATGATGGTTTTCTGCATGGGCTTGCCATGCAATAGCATTAACAAAGGCCATGGTTTGATAATAATTTTTAAATTTGAAATCACAAAATAGAGATTTTTTATCGGTGCTGAGTTGCCAGCTGTCATTAAGTTGTTTCATGTACTGAGTGAGATCTTGTGTATTCAGCGGAAGCGTACCGCCTTCACAGGGTTTGCAATGTTTGTTTTCGAGACTGCATTCAATGGTAGACATATCAATTTCCTAATTGCTAATGAATAGATTATAGCTGTTGCAATGGCTTTGCGTAAATTGTAAATTACCTGACTTCGCATTTCCCCTCCTTATTTGTTCCCCTCTGATCTATTTAACTCAATCTAATAAAAAGATGCACAGTAGCCCGGATTTTCGCAACGCTCAATCCGGGCTACATCTACATTAAAGGATGCTTATGAATTTAAAAAATCAAAAAGGTTTTAGTTTGATCGAGGTGTTGGTGAGCCTGATGCTTTTGTCCTTGGCTTTATTTGGAATCAATGCCATGCAGCTCTTTGCTTTACTTGAAACACGGTCAGCTTACCATTTCAGCTTGGCAACGACTCAAATGGAATCTCTTAGAGAAAGATTGTTAGCAAGTAGTGACTCAGAAAATTCTTCAGCTATTGCAAATTGGAATCATGAAAATGCGATTGTTTTACCGCAGGGAGTGGGTGTGGTAGAGGGGGCGTATCCTTTATATCACGCTACATTATATTGGGGGGATGTTCATCAGAATAAATGTGAGAAGATAAGAAAGGGGAATTCTGGATGCATCGCGCTCACTATCAATTTATAAGTGGCATGACTCTTGTTGAGCTTATGGTTGCAATGTTACTGAGTTGTTTGATTTTCACATCTGTGACATCAATTTATTTAGTTTTACAAAAAAATTTTAAAACACAAGCATCATTGAATGCTTTACATGAAAACAGTCAAACAGCTTTGCATATACTAACAGAAAATATAAAAGCAGCAGGATATATGGGCTGTGCTAAGTTAAGTGATAATCTTTATTTAAAAAAATTTGATTCCTGGAGTTTATCGCCTGAGAATAAAATAATAGGTAAAGATGATGCCATTATCATACAAAAAATAAATTCTATGAGTGCAACATTGGTAACAGGTGTGAATCACGGTTCGGTTTTGTATATCAGTGATAAACCCAGATTTAAAAAAGGCGATGTTGCTGTTATTTCAGATTGCATACATGCTGAAATGTTTAAAATAGAAAATATATCTTATCTAGAAAAATCACAGAGAATTCAAACCAGTAAACCTATTTTAGCAGACTATAATAAATATGCTGAAGTGAGTTTATTTCAGAATGAATCTTATTTCATCGCAAAAACATCACGCAAAAATATTTCAGGTTTATATCTTAAAGAAAACAATAAACCAAAAATAGAATTAGTAGAAGGGATTGAAAAAATGCGATTTTTATATGATGTAAACTTAAATAATAAAATTGTTTCCTTGCCCGCTAATCAGATTTCAGATTGGAGTTTGGTGAGGGGAGTTTCTATTATGCTTATTGCAGCAGATAAAGTGAATGTTAGTTATGTTGCCTTACGAAATTAAATCTAAGCAGTCTGGAATAGTGCTTGCTTTGGTTCTGGTATTTATATTCATTTTTGCTGTGTTAAGTGTGTGGGCGTTGAATTTATGTCTGCTAGCAAACAAATTATCACACAATCAATTTCATAAATTATCGATTTCTATGGCTGCGGAAGAAGTATTAAAAAATGCAGAGGCTCACTTAAATAAATCAGATACTATTTCTTGTAATATTCCAATGACTACAACGCAAGAGCTCTTACATCACTCATTAACATGGTGGCAGTCTAGCGTATCTTGTGCTGGTAATTTTCAGCATTTCCAGTACTATTATGTGATTGAATTTTTAGGATACGACCCCTGTGCTTTGGTGGGGCAGAGTAGTGCTTCCTATTTTCGAGTCACAGTGCTAGCAACAACACAAAAAAAATTAGGAGCAAGAGTTTTTTTACAATCAACTTTTGTAAAACCGAATAAAATCGCCTTAGTTTGTGCAGGTAATAAGTATTCAATATCAGCAGGACGACAAACATGGCGTGAATTAAATTAAAAATCAAATAAAGGAATATGAAAATGTCAGAAAAAAAATTAAAAGGTAAAGTTGTCTTTATCACCGGTGCAAGCCGCGGTATAGGTCGAGAAATGGCATTGAGATTTGCTAAAGATGGCGCGATTATTATTGTCGCTGCAAAAACCAGTGAGCCACACGCAACATTAAGCGGTACCATACATACTGTCGCTAAAGAAATTGAAGAAGCTGGCGGCACTGCCTATCCTATACAGCTCGATATACGTGATGAAACTAAAGTTTATGAAGCTGTTGCTGATGTTGTTAGCAAATTCGGTAAAATAGATATTTTAATTAATAACGCAAGTGCAATCTCGTTAACACCGACACTAGAAACGCCTATGAAGCGATTTGATTTAATGTTTTCTGTGAATGCTCGCGGAACATTTTTATGTTCACAAGCTTGCATACCTCATATGAAAAATGCTGAAAATCCACATATTATTAATCTTTCTCCACCATTAAATATGAAACCAAAATGGTTTGCTAAACATGTAGCTTACACTATTTCAAAATACGGTATGAGTATGTGCACATTAGGTATGTCTGTAGAATTAAAATCAGATGGAATCGCTGTGAATTCTTTATGGCCTAAAACAACGATTGCAACTGCCGCTATTGAAGTGAATTTCCCTAAACAAATTTTAGAAGGCAGCCGTAAGCCGCAAATCATGGCTGATGCCGCTTATGAAATTGTTACCAGCAACAGCCGTGAAACGACAGGCAATTTTTTTGTAGATGAAGATGTGTTGCGTGCACACGGCATGACTGACTTTGGTATTTATGCTGTGAATCCAGAAAAACATCTATTCCCAGATTTCTTTTTAGATTAAGCACTGGCCATGTCGCGACGCTTACTCACGGTTGCGGCTTGCTAAAAGCATACTAAATTTTTAACAAATAGTATCTTATTTTTTCATATGGATGCGATTAATGGCTATTGTTAGTTTATTAATAGATTTTTCCTTAGCCTTTTAATACTATAGTCAATTGACACATTAGGCAGAAAAGGAAATCTCCGATGAGACAACTCAGTATATTCAAATTCTTTTTTTTATTTTTACTTTTTTTCTCTTTAAAATCATTTGCTGTAGGCACTATCGTAAATCAAAACGAAGAAACTAATTTAGGTGCAATCGCAACGGGATTTGAACCTTCAGAGCCCTACACGCAAGTTTGGCATTATAAAGATAGTACTTATACTGTTTACGTCGATTCGAATTATAGAGCATGGGTCAGTCAAACAAAAAATGGCGTTACAACTAAAGCCCCAGTCGATGCAGGTACAGATTATTTAGTCCAAGCCGATGGCCACCATCGCTTTTCATTGGGTGTAGATAAAAATGGTTATATCCATGTAACTGGCGACATGCATCATTATTCAACTTTCTCAGATAAAGTTATCACTCCATATCCAACTCGTTATCAACATCAAATTATTCTTTATTGGCGTTCCAATTTACCTGAAGATGTGACTGGTGGATTTACCTTCAAAGGTGACAATACTGCTACTGCAATTAATGGCGGCGGTTGGATGCAAGGACGATTCTTCGCTGATAATAATGGTGAACTCTTTTATACTTCACAAACGCATGCCTTTGAAGCGCTTGATAATTCTGATCAAAATGCATTAGGCCTTTATCGTTATCATGCAGATACCCAAACATGGACAACCATAGGCGCCACAGTACCAATTACGGATAGGCCTTATGAAAATCATATAGCCCCCGTTTTTTATTGGGAAAAAGCAGGTTTAGGGACTGGCGAATGGTTTCAGAATTATCAAGGTCGTTTTTTCTTTGACAAAGATAACCACATGCATTTTGTGGCGAGTGGTTGGACCGATGATAATACCAATGGTGCTAATCGAATAGTTTATGCAATGTCTCCTGATGATGGTGTTACTTGGTTTAGAGCGAATGGCACTCAGATAGTAGGTTTCCCTTTGCGTGGTATAGATGGTTTGCCTAATACAGCAGACATAGTCGCAGATGCAGGAACGACAGGGCCTTATTTCGCTCCTACTAGTGGTATAGGAGTTGATAGAAATGGTAAGCCTGCCATTTCAAATAGCGGAATTTGGCGAGCATGGGATGGATCGCAATGGTCAGTTGGAACAACATTAAATTTTAAAACCGTCAGTCCTCCTGGTTTAGCTTATCGTCTACCCAACCAAGATTTATTTTTAACGATTAATGGAGTACCTAAAATTGGATATACCAGTTCATTTGATAGTACTCCAATCACTTATGATGTTTTAGGATATAATAGTTTTGGAAATATTGATGACTATACCGTTAAAACAATTGGTGATGTTTATGGTGTTGCAATCAGACAAGATAATAATAGTCTCGCTCTGCTCAAATTGACTTTAGCAAATGCTGCTTTGCCTTCAGATTGGTCATACCAATATTTAACAGGCACGCCAGTTTCAGAATATCAAGGTGATGCAGGTTATTTAAATGGTCTATTTGATATGACTAGCTATGGCGGCGGATTGGATGATGTGGATTCTTTTTCTTATATCTATAAAAAAATGTCAGGTGATGGATCGATTACCGCAAAAGTGACAGCGATTAATGATAATGTTAAAGCTGGCTTAATGATGCGAGAATCGCTAAGTTTAGGCTCTAAATATGCTGGAATGTTTTTGACTGCTAAACCAGGTATACAGCAAGCCGAATTCATGTATCGTGCTACTGATTCAAATTGGCCTATCAATTCTTATATTGCGAATATACCTTCAACGTATTGGATTAAGTTAGTTCGTGCGGGTGATATATTTACAACCTACCTCTCTACAGATGGTAATAGCTGGACTGCTTCTGGTAGTGGAACTGTCGTTATGGGTAGTGATATTTATGTGGGTATGGCAGTGACAGGTGAAAATCATTACTGGTATCCAGGAGTGGGTAAGTTTGAAAATGTTATAACCCCTTCAGCCTGTGTACGTGCTAATCCGGCGTTAACAGTCGCTCCTGTTTCTCAACAAGGTCAAGCGGGCTCTACATTAAGTTATAAGGTTACCATCAAAAATAATGATGGATTAAGCTGTGCTCCAGCGACTTATAATTTAACACAACTCATACCTGCTGGATTGACAGGAACATTGGATAAAACGTCTGTCACAATCGCACCAGGTGTCAGTTCAGATGCTAACTTAAATGTCACTTCTGCAGCTACAACCACCGCTGGGACGTATAATGTAAAGGTTAGTGCAACTGATGCAGTGAGTAGTAGTTTGACAGGAAGCGTCACTGCAGCTGATGTAGTCACCGCTGCATGCGTTCAAAATAACACAACAGTCACGTTAAATCCTAGCACACAAACGACGAGTGGTTTGAATCCTGTTAGTTATACTGCAACGATTACTAACAATGATTCAACAGCTTGTGCAGCAAGAACATTTGATTTTGTGTCTAGTATCAATACGACTAATATCAATTTAGTAAACACACCGACGAGTTTGACACTTAATCCTAAGCAATCTGGTACTGCACAAGTAACGGCAACACCACTCACAGGATTAAGTGGCGGAACTTATACATTAACGGCTGCTGTTCAAGGTGGTGGAGCTACGGCAAGTTTGGTGTATCAAGCAGCACAAGTATTAACATTGCAAGTGACTTCAGATAAAAGTGTTTATACTCGTACACAGGCTGGTTCTTATGCGACACTCACTGCAAAGACTTCTATAAATGGTTCACCTGTAGGAAGTGTTCCTTTAGTGGGTACTTTGATTTATCCAAATGGCTCTACGACTAAAATCCCCACGGATTCTGGTGCAGGAACGCGTTTGTTTTATTATCAAATTAATATGAAAACTAATGTTGGAACGTATACCTTTAAGGTTGATGCAACCTACAAAAATAAGGTATATAGCAATTCAGTAAGCTTTAACGTTAAATAAGCTCTCAAATAAATCGGCCCTTATGTTAAGGGCCGATTTACATCATTCTTCTTCATCTATCACTACATTAAATTGTGTATATGCAGTACCACATTTATTTTTCGCGCTGACTTTCACATCAAAGTGATCTCTTTTTGCAGCTTGAATATGAATAGTTCCTGTTTTGGCATCTATCGTAACCGTATTGATTTTGTTGAGAGGATTAGCGTCTACTGAATAAGAAAGTGCATCACCTACAAAAGCATTCTTTGCTTCAATGATAGCTGTATTATCAGCAATGATATCAAAATCAGAAAGTATTTTGACTATGCCTGGGCCTTTGCAAGTGGTATCAGGAAGAGCAGCAGCAAGCGTGATAGAGGATGCTAAAAAAGTTGATAGAGTCAGTGTGATTAAACGATACATGTGCATCTCCGCAATTGGATTATCAATAGTTATTCTAGCTCTGATTGAAGATTTGCGTAAACGAAAAACATGCATACAACCGCGGATTATCGCTGTGCTCAATACGAGCTGCGTTAACTTTCATTTCAGCACTCACTTAAGCAAAAATAATTATCAATAATGAAGCAGATTAAAGTATGTTTGTAGTACACCTACAGGTTTGTCGTTGTATAATAAGGATAGTAGCCTGGATTGAGCTCTGCGAAAATCCAGGATGGGTTTCAATGATACACGCATAAATACACGGAGAGATTCATGCGTTCACTTTTGCTAACTCTATGTTTACTTATAGCTTGTAAAGCAAGCTATGCCACACAGACGCTCGTTTTTCCTCATTCCTGTACCACGGGTAGCTCTATTGTAATTGCTGCCGTAGGTGATGTTATATTGCATCCTCCCTTGCAACAAAAGGGAGCTCAAAAAGGCTTCGAGAGTTTATGGAAAGAAGCCATCCCTTATATCAAATCTGCTGACATTGCTTATGCTAATCTCGAAGGCCCCATGGCACCTGGATTGAATTACACGGGCTTTCCTTTATTTAATTACCCTCCCAGTTTAGGCTCGGCTCTGAAGGAGAGTGGTTTTGATATACTATCAACAGCAAATAACCATGCCTTAGATAGAGTATCCATAGGCGTTGATGAAACAATAGCATCTCTCGATAAAATCAACATGGCACATGTAGGCACGCGTAAACTGGGATCACAGCAAGAGATGTTTTATATCATGCCTTATAAAGATTTTAAAATTGCCTGGATTTCATGTACCGAACATACCAATGGAATTACGAATGGTGATAATCAGATTTTATATTGTTATAAAAAAAATGATAAGCAATGGATACTCAACAAAATTCACGAATTAAAAAATCAAGTTGATGCAATAATTGTTGCTCCGCATTGGGGAGAGCAATATCAATTTACCCCTAATAAAAATCAAATACATTTCGCACATGAAGTATTAAATGCAGGTGCAACTGTTGTGATTGGTTCACACCCACATGTATTGCAACCTTTAGAAAAATATCTTACGCCTGATGGAAGAAGCACATTCATCATGTATTCATTAGGAAATTTTGTGAGTTATCAGGGTACACCTAAAAACAGAAGCACTATAATTCTATTATTTGGTTTAACAAAAACGTCACAAGGAACATTGATTAATGGTATACGTTTTGTTCCTATGTATATGGAAAATCGAAGCGATACTATTTCTTTAAAGCGCTTAAATAAAAATGATTTAGCCATGCATTACATTTCGAATGCGCTACCTATGGGTAATGCGATATATACAACGGATATAGTGACTAATCCTGAATGTTTTTAATTTAAATAACCTCATATAAAAGCAGGTTTTGAGTCAAAGCCTTGGTGTTACTAAGTGGATGTCTCAGTGATGTTTTAGGCTACCTTAGTCTAGGCTTGCGCACCGCATCAACTCTCTGACTTCCTGGGTTATGCTGTTGGGCTTTGATTCATACCCCGCTTACCTTAACAATAGCATTTTTTAACCATATTGTCTTATTTTGATCGTAATATATAATCCTTGCATTTGGGTGTTTTTTCATAATTTAACTAAATATCAATAAGTTACATATTTATTAAGAGATATCCCTCGCTCAATCTCGCTGCTTATCTCACCTGCGCAAATAATATCACCTTAAGGTTTTTTGCTTATAATATGCTCTAAATTCAACGTGACAGTAGCCCGGATTGAGCGTTGCGAAAATCCGGGGATGGATGCAAATATTCATGCCGGTCATCCTGAATTTTTGCAATGCCCAATTTGGGCAACATATTTATAAAATTTGTTATGGTGATGTTATGCAAAATCGTGAAAACAAAATAGTAAAAACAGTTTGTGTGTTAAAAGGCACGACGATTCTCTATGATATGATGCAACGCAGCATGCAGGTCAGGCAGTGGAAACGATTACTCATAATGCTTTTAAGTTAAGAAAAGCTACAGTGCAGGTGTTGAAAGGCACGGCGACGCTTTATGATGCCGCAGAACATGCAGGTCAGGCAATTGAAACGATTACGCAAAATGCTTTCCGATGTCGCAAAAAACGCAAACACAATAGTGAAGCAGAAAGTGCAGCTGCAGCTTCGTCTTCCTCATCTATACCAGCAGTGAGTTTGTCATCATTTAGTTTATTTTCACAAGCAGTTATTAAGCTAGAAAAATGTGGTGCAAGTGTAGAAGAGATTATGAATAACATGCGTGCATTTATAAAAAGCAAACGTGATGGTAACAATGCAGATAGCAACTGCGGATTTTTAACTGAACACAGTATTTTAGCATTAGTGAATTTACTGCAAGGTAAAGAAATATCTGATAGAGATATTCCAACAAAGTCATCCTTAGATTCAACTGAATCTATTATTCATCGTTCGTTAGTGTCCATTAAAAATGAAGATGGCGAACGTGTGCGTAAACAATTGCGTACATCCTATTCTGCTGCTTGCGTGAATGGTGATGGATTGCATTCCATCTTACCTGCGAAAGAAGTTCCATTATTAACGTTGACTGAAAATGCAGTTTCTGAAAGTACGATGATAGATATTGATGCTAAAGAAATTCCACGCACTAAAATAAAAACTCACGATTTAGAAAAACAATTAATGTCTATAGCGCAAACGAAAAACCGTGTGTTAGTCGGTCACATCACACTTGCACGTTTAAGTAAAAAAGATGTAGATCACGCGTTAGCTTTTTGTGCGACTAAAGACAAAATATTTTTTGTGGATGGCCAATTTTATGATGGTATCACCAAACAAGGTGATCCGATTTTAGAAAATTTAAATCAGCATTTTGAATTTATTACACAAAATAAATCTTCAAGCGGAGATTTTGCAGATGATTGTTTTTATCTAATTCATCATGAATTGCCAATAGAAATAGTTTCAAGGCCAGCTATTCGTTTGGGGTAATCATAATATCATTAATGACAGCAATAAGTTGTGCGATTTCTTTATTTGTTAGTAATGAAAAAAATTTTTCTCGTTTACTAGAAGATAATTTCCCATCATTTTGAATAACACATTTAATAAACAAATCAATTTGGTTGTCCGGCATGTCAACGAGGTCCTGAATGGCTTTTTTAGCCTTATCATAATTGACAATAAATTTTATTTCACGTTCAATATGGTCATAGATAGCTTCTTTAATGCATGAAAATAAATATGTGGTCATAAAGGTGAAATCAATGTATTGATAATATGATTTGCTGTCTTGTTGAACTGTCATGATTCCTTCTTCAGTTAAATCATATTTTGTCAAAACGGATAGCAAAGGTTTCGAAAATGACTCAAGTACAGAATCATAATCATGCATATTGTGTAGCATAATGGAGGAAATAGGAAAAATCATATTTTTTGGAGTGAAATCTTTTTTTGATAATATATAGTGAATGAGAAATCGATGTATTCTTCCATTGCCATCTTCAAAAGGATGAATAAAAACAAATCCAAATGAAATTGCTGCTGCGATGATAACAGGATTGATATCTGCAGATAACATCCTATTTAATGAATCTAAAAGTCCATTCATAAGATCAAAAATATCCCCTGGTTTTGGAGAGATAAAATGTATTTTTTGGAAGTGGGGATTTATATTTTCTCCAACATAATTTTGATTATGACGATAATCAATGTTTTTAAATCTTGGATCAACAATGATATTCTGTAATTCTATTAATATTTCTTTTGATAAAGATTCTATGGTAGATGCTTGTTGTAGTAAGTTAATAAAACGGACAACACGAATTTTATCAGGTTGTTCTTTTTCAATTTGGTAGGAGGACATGGTTTCTTTGGTATAAAGATAATGACATGCTCTCGCGATCTGAAATATCCCCACGAATTTACCATACTCTTGCCAACTCTGTTTCAATAATTGTTGGCAAGTTTTCATATTTAAAATTTAACTCATTAATTTTATTAAACTCCACTATTAATTGCCCTAAATAGAAATATG
>JARLJN010000104.1 GCA_031291255.1 Gammaproteobacteria bacterium | reverse complement strand
GAACGAGCATTAGAGCTGGAAGCTGCTACAAGATGTGAGCTAGAATTGGAGCCCGCATTTGTTTTTTGTTTTTTTGATTTATTTACATGTGATGTTATATGGGATTCATTACCTTCATCATCAGATGAGCTAACTTCATTGTTATGATTTCTTTTTCGTTGAGGTTTCGCATTGGAGCTGGAAGCTGCAGCAGGCTGTACGCTAGAGCTAGCGGATTTTTCTTCCGTTGTTGTATTTTTTTGACCTGTATGAGTTACCTGATAAAAAGAGCAATTTACTCCAGCTGCTTTTAAGATTTCAATTTGATCTTTCCAAGACTGACCAATTTCAGGTCCAAACATAACTCTGAAACCAGGTCTCGCTAAAGCATAATTGAGTAATAATTCAGATGAGTGGTTATTTTTATTTATGATTAGCAGCTCTAACGAAAGGAATTGATTTAAGAGGGTGTCAATTTTAATATCAGGTGATTCCACTGCAAGTCGGTTCACTGGTGTGTTAGATGAATTTGCAATGAGTTTACAAATAATTGATATTAAGTATAGTGGAAGGCGACCACCAGTATCGGTGATATAGAATTTAGCAGGCCCGGGTATGCGATGATCTTGTAAATACGCTTTATAACGATTAATAGACTCTTCAGTTGCTTCTTCTGTAGAAAGCCCAGGTTTCTGCTTCTTAACTTTTTTTACCATGTCCGTTAGGAAAAAGAAATTCTTAGCCTTTGCCATTTGTGATAAGGTTGTTGCAACGCCGCCATTCAATTCACGTGTAATGTCAGGGTGGTGGGTGGTTAGTAGTTTTTGGTCTGTCACGTATTTGCATCGCGATTTCATAATACAAAGCCTCAGAAAAATTCAATTGATCGCATAATATACATTATGTAGATTATTTAATCAATAGAATTGTTCTGAATTTTATCTAAATTTATTAAATTTCTATTAAAATCAGATGGTTATATTGTTTGTGACAATTAAAGGTTTGCTAGGCTTTTGAGCTTAGCGACATGACTTCTCTATTTAATGTAAAGCTCAGTAATGTTCGAATTAGCACTATGCAGGCTAGTATTCCTACAGAGTAGTAGTCTGGTGTTGTGGTTGTGCCTATGAGGTCTGCGGCGACAATAAATTCCAAACCTAGGATCAAAATGCCTCCTAGATTAAGACGTATGTCATTGATGCTGGGTAGTGAGGTTGCGGTTATTAGGTAACGAAGGTACTGAAATATAGCACGCAGTATGCCCGATAAAATGATCAGCATACCTAAGAATGAAATTGTATGTTGGATAGCGAATGCAGCTTCATGCAGGGTGGGAATGTACATAGTTAACTCCATGTTGTTAGGATTGCCATCCATGGCAAAATAAATTGGTGATTAATTTTGTTGTATGCCCACCACTATCCATTTTGAATTATCTTTGCGGAAATGCCAAGTTTCATTTAATGAGGTCATGTCTGGATCGTGATCTTCGCGTAGCATGCCAGTAAATCTTACGCTGGCCAATGTGCTTTGTTGTTCAGTACTGGCATCTAAAAGTTCCGCATTTAATGTAATAACTTCCGTTACATTTTCTTTGCTGTCTCTTTCTTGAAACTGTAATTGAATTTCCGCAAACACTTCAGGAGAGGTGAATTCACGTATGTCAGCTGAATTTTTATTATCATAAGCCGCTTGCATGCGTATGAAATCAACTTTTGCTTCACGTAGAAATTTTTCAGTGTCGAAGTTTGCAATACCAGTTGCTGCTGGAGCAGATGATAAGCCAGTAAATTGTGAGAAAGGGGTTTGAGCGGTTTGTTTGTAGCCTGTATATTGTGCTTGTTGAGTCTGAGGCTGTAATTTGTTGCGGAATAAATTCCATAACATTAAACCGCCAAAGCCTATCATTAGCCAAGTTAATAATCCTGTGCCCAAGCCATGCCCCATAAAAAGTGAAGCGAGCAATCCGCCTGCTGCTAAACCGGCTAAAGGTCCCATCCAACGATTAGGTGAGGCGGCAGACGTTGCAGTAGCTGCTCTGGAATAGCTACTGGCTGAACGTTGCATGCCAAAACTTCTTCCGCCGCCGAAACGACGCGCTTCTGCATCGTTGATTATCAAGCCGAAGACACATAATGAAAGTATGAACAGAGTTATAAACTTACGCATAAATTTTCCTTATTTTAAAGTTAAGAGAGTGTATCATATTATTAGAGTTCTATCGAGTTAGGGTTAATGTGGATTTGAGGTTGGGATTACGGAAATGAAAAATAAATTGATAAAAATTATTTTTAATGTATCACTCGCAGGCTTTATTTTTTTTAATAATGTATCTTTTGCTGCTCAAGATAAGAGTGATATCACAGCAAGTTTGTATAGATCTCAAGTCGCTCATTTTTACGGTATAAAACATACTAAAAATTTAACGCTGTTAAAAATTAAAGGTTATCAACAAACTGAAGATTACACCTGCGCGCCTGCAGCAGTGATGTCGTTAATGCATTATTACGGCAAGTTAACGGACAATGAGATGAATAAAATCACAGAATTAAAAATAGCACATGAAATGCATACATCTAAAGAAACAGGCACTACAGCTAAACAAATAGTTAACTGGCTAAAGACACATGGGTTTGATGTCGTTTCTGGCGAGCATGGCACAATTGATATGTTAAAAAATAATTTACAAAAAGGGATTCCTACATTAGTTGAATGGATAGATTGGGGTGGTCATTGGGAGTTAGTGACAGGCTACGATGCAGAAGGAAAGACATATGACGATGACAAAGATACTCTTTTCTTTACTGATCCCAGCGCGCATTTTGATAATGTAAAATATATGAATGGCATCACTATGATTAACCCTGATCGTTTTGCAGATATGTGGTTTGATATGCAACATTTTAATTCTGGGCGTATTGAAAGAGGGGTTTATATAGTAGCGGTCCCTAAAAAAAATTAAATAAATAAAAAGTATGAACATATTTTTTGTGTTATCTGTCGGTCGGATGTCGGTGGAGTATAGGTTGGGTGTAGGTTGGGTTGAGTGCTTTTTACGAAACCCAACATTGTTGATACAGGAGAACAAGGTTTTCTTTTTTTTAAAGAGAGTGTTCATCTAACTGTGTCAGCATAAATTATCTCAGCTCCAAATTTAAACGCCCATCAAAATAAATTTGTAGTTGAGAAATTATCAGCGCCCAATTGTGCATGGGTTGGTTCCATTTTTCTATAATTTTCTGACAAG
>JARLJN010000103.1 GCA_031291255.1 Gammaproteobacteria bacterium | reverse complement strand
TATGTTCGCTGATGTGGTCGTATATCGGACAATCTGTTTGCACTAGAAATGTTTTAGGGGATGGGGTTAAATAAATAAAATAGTTAGATAGCTGGCGTGTAATCTAAATTTTAGAGGCGGGGGTAAAAAATCAATTGGCGGAGAGGGTGGGATTCGAACCCACGTGGGAGCGTAAACTCCCCATCCGATTTCGAGTCGGCGCCGTTATGGCCACTTCGGTACCTCTCCTGATGAGGCAGGATTATATACTTGGCTGCTTCTTATTTACCAGCAGTGTTTAGGGTCTGTTGACAATTCTACTATGCCGGTCAAAAAACCGCGATTTTCTGCGCTCCACTGCTCACATACACCTAACGTATGCTGCGCTGCGGTGCTCGAAAATCACGGTTTTTTGTCTCGGCCTAGCGAATTGTCAACAACCCCTAGTTCAGGTGGTGTCAGATCTAAATTTTGAGGGGGGCGTGGATACTCTCTGTTAGAAACGGGATATATCGATTGTATAGTATTGGAGGAATACCCCGGTGGGATTCTGATCGGTGCAATATTTTGCGCTTTTAAATATTCTTTATCTTTATCTTTAATAAAGCCTCTGTCACCGTATATATGACTGCAACTGGCTAGAATTAGTGCTATTAAAACAGTAAAAATTAATTTTGTGTAACGCATATTTTCCTCGTTTATTCTTGTAATGCGCCTGCTGATTGCAGTGCTTTTTGTAGTTCTGTGTGATATTTAGAATCTAGTGTTAACAAAGGCAATCGTATACCTGTAGGTATCATGCCCATTTGGTGTAGAGCCCATTTTGTGGGGATGGGATTCGATTCCAGAAAAAGTTTTTTATGTAACGGTATTAATTCTTCGTTAATTGCAACAGCTAATGCCTTATCGCCTGATAAAACCGCTGCGCACATATCATGCATTTTTCGGGGTGCGACATTCGCGGTGACGGAAATCACACCATGCCCGCCTTTTAAGAGGCACTCTAAGGAAGTCAAATCATCTCCGCTATAAAGCGCAAAATCACTTTCACATTGAGATAAAAGTTCAACCCAGCGATCTATTTTGCCACTGGCTTCTTTGATTCCCATGATGTTAGGAAGTTTTGCTAGTTTAGCGACTGTTTCGGGTAATAGGTCACAAGCGGTTCGGCCGGGTACATTATACAAAATAATAGGGATGGATATGCTTTCAGCTATCAGTTTGTAATGTTCATATAGACCCTTTTGCGTGGGTTTATTGTAATAAGGTGTGACGATGAGGCAAGCATTAGCGCCCGCAGCTTGAGCATTTTTAGAAGCTAATACCGTAGATAGCGTTGAGTTTGTTCCAGTTCCTGCAATGACAGGAATGCGGCCAGCCACTTGTTTGACAGTTGAAGCAATGATGTCATCTTTTTCTGCGTTGCTTAATGTCACAGACTCGCCAGTTGTTCCGGTGACGACTATTGCGTCTGTTTTTTCAGCGATGTGCCACTCGATTAAGTCATGTAGAGATTTTTTATCAATGGAACCATCTGCGTGCATTGGTGTCACAAGTGCAACCATGCTGCCTTTAAACATAGGATTGTTTCCAAGTAAATAAATTTTTTTTATGGTATCAGCATTCAGAAGCTTGTCTATATTTTTTTGGCATATGCTCGTATAATTGCGCCTCTTTGTCATTTGAGTTGAGAATCAGTATGCCTATCAAAACCTGGGCGCAAGCCTTATGGGGTAAAAATGCTAAATTAAGTTATTTGCTGGTAGCCGCTGCAATTTTATTGCTGAGCATGCTGGGATCACGTGAATTATGGACCCAAGAACATCGTTGGGCTGATATAGTCTCTGGCATGTTTTTTCGGCATGATTTCTTGCATCCTTTTTTAGGCGAGACAGAATATTACGATAAGCCTTTGCTGTCGTATTGGTTAATGGCAGGCATTAGTTTTGTGACAGGCAAGGTTTCACTCTGGAGTTTACGTTTACCTTCTGCGTTGGCAGGTATGTTATCGGTATGGTCTATTTATAAAATTGGTTCACACTTAAAAGATAAACAGCTAGGTTTGCTTGCAGGTTGGATGTTGTTAACGTCTTTTTACTTTGTGTTTTGGGCAAAAACAAGCAGCGCTGATATGTTAAATCTGGGCGGCACATTGTTTGCAGTCGCTTGGTATTTCATGAAAAAAGAGAGCCCTAGCTTTATTAATTATACTGTCTTCTTTATGATTTTGGCGTTGACCGCGCTGTGTAAAGGATTGGTGGGTGCAATTGTTCCTCTGTTGGCTATCTTTCCAGATTTGTTAATGAAGAATGAATGGAAAAAACATTTACGTCTCTCATTTGTTCTTGCAACTATTCCTGCAGCGATTATTTATTATCTTCCTTTTTGGGCATCTGCGCATTTTGGTGGGACACACTATGAAGAAAGCGGGTTATATTTGGTTTATCGTGAAAACATTCTGCGATACTTCCAACCCTTCGATCATAAGGGCCCCATATATACTTATTTTATTTATTTGCCGGTTTATTTAATGCCCTGGACGCTCTTTTTTATTCCTGCATTATTGACATTACCGTCCCGCTGGAGAAATTTATCCTCTCAATCTAAGTGGATGTGTTGGTCTTTATTAGTATTATTTTTATTTTTTACATTAAGTGGTTCACGACGAAATTATTATGTATTACCCATAGTGCCCTTTGCTGTGCTGATGACAGCAGATTGGATACTTGCACAATCTGATATTATAACGCGTAAATGTATTTGGGCTGGACGTTTAGCAATCACTTTTTTCGTAGTCTTATTTTTAAATTTTAACGTATTACAGCCTTTATATTATGCTGATGGAGGTATAAATAGTTTTGCTGAGGATTTGAAAGCGCAAGTATTACAAATAAAGCCGTGGTCTGATTGGCAATTTGTTATGTTAGATCCAGAAGCAAAAATCAGTTTTTATTTAGATTTGCCTCCTACGACACAAAATTATGCTGTGTTGAATAGTAGAGAAGCGCAGACGCCTGAGAGTCTATTGAAGTCGTGGCCTATGCTGAAACAAAAGAATTCTACGACTATTTATATCACACGTAAATGTTATGAACCTATATTGCGTAGTCTCTTGCCCCATTATCGAGTAGTATCAGCCAGACCCACGTTAGGAGAAAGAGTATTAACAATTGAGAATAGCAACGCACCTGTTGCATTCATTCCTTAATTATTGAACTATTTTTAAAATAAAAAGAAAGGACTTACCATGACAGACAGTTTATTACAAAACATTGAGGAAAAAGTTGGAAATTTATTAAGTGAAGTACAAGCATTGCGTAATGAAATTGTTCAGGTTAAGCAAGAGAATATCTTTTTAAGATCAGAACAAGATAATCATGCTGCAAAACTGCAAGCCTTGATTTCATTGCTGGATGTACTTAATGGGGGTGAAAATAATGATAGCATAGCAATGGAGTCTAGCTGTCAAACTGAAGATGCTGTAAGCTAAAATGCAGTTACCTTATTTACAAGGAGTGGTAAATGGCAATATTAAGGGATCAGCAAGGGGTGCTGAAGAAATTACGGAATCAGATTAAGTTATTAAAACAAAAAGAAAAAGTAGCACACAAAAAATTACATGCCGCTTTGTCAAATGCAAAGCGCATGACTAAAGCTTATGAGACACAACTTGAAAAAAACACGAGAAAGACAAAAGCAAAAATTGTTGCAGTTTATAAAGATTTAGCAGATTCAATTACAAAAAAAGCTAAACGCGTAAAAGTTTCAAAATCAATAGTGAGTACAGTGCGTAAATCCACAAAAAAATAAATAATTACAGTGTAGTACTAGCTAATCCTTGTGTGACTAGTGTAGTCTGTCCGCCCCAAGCGCACAGCCATAGTCATGCAGGGCTTAGCGAGGGTTACACTATAAAATAAATAAGAAGGAGATTTATTATGTTGGCTCGTTTTTTAAATTCGTTAAATAAACCCTTAGCTTTAGCTTCTGCGCGAACTTTTTCTACTCGCGCTCAAGCAGCTCAACCTTTAAGTATGGGTATTACGTATACTGCTAAAAAAGCAGAAGCGGTTACACATGCATTTGTTAAAGGTCCTGGCGTTGAGCTAGAAGAGGTGGATAGTCACGAAATTTCAAGTCCTAACATTAAAGGCCCTGGCGCTGTGGTAGAAACGTCTGTTTGTGTAGAAGATACTCTTGAAGAAAGAAGAGCAGAAATAATGTTTCTCAAATCACAACACGCTGCAGAAGCTGAGCAAGAAGCAAAACCAGCAATGCGTAGGTAATTTAATCTCCCTTCTCTCGGCTGGTGCTTGAGTGAAGGGGAATTCCAATTCCCGGATTTTCGCTATGCTCAATCCGGGCTACAATCAGTTACCATGCACTCCACTTGACCTTCCGTTAAACGCAATGATATTTCATCACCCATACTCACATCTTTTACATGACGTAATACTTTTTTATTTTTTGTTGCAATAGCGTAACCACGTTGTAATGTTGCTAGTGGGCTTAATGTATCGAGTTTTCCGGCAGAATTGCTGAGTTGTTGTTGCGTTTGATTGAGGGCATGCATCATTAATGTTTCTAATGTTTGAGTTTGAAAAAGTAATTGATTTTTTGACGCATGAATTTTATGTGTGGGCGTGAGAGCTAATAATTTTAAATGTGAATTTTTTAAATTCACTTGATGTTGTTGTAATAATTTATTTTGCAATCGTATCAATGCTGCTTCGCACAAATCTAAACGTTGGCTCTGTTCTGAGAGTTGTCGCTTGGGATGCTGCTGTTGTAACTGTTTATTAGTCCAAGTTAAATGTACTTGTGCTTGTCGAATTTTTTCTTTGATGTGATGAATAAGACGCTGTTGTTTTTGTTGAAGAGCGTCGAGTAAATCTGAACTATCAGGCGTACAAAGTTCTGCAGCAGCAGATGGAGTAGGGGCGCGTTGATCAGCAACGAAATCGGAAATTGTAAAATCAACTTCATGCCCTATGCCGCTAATGATAGGTAAAGTACTTTGAAAAATAGCCTGCGCAACGATCTCTTCATTGAAAGGCCACAGATCTTCTAGTGATCCACCGCCGCGAGATAAAATTAATACGTCACAAACTGCGTGCTGGTTAGCTAATTGAATGGCGCTGACTATGTTTGCTGCTGCAGCGCTGCCTTGAACTAAGGTTGGGTATATCACCACTGGGATGCTAGGAAATCTACGTTTTAACACACTTAAAATATCGCGTATGGCAGCGCCGGTTGACGAAGTGATAACACCAATTTGTTTGGGTAAGGCAGGTAATGCTTTTTTGTGTTTATCATCAAATAATCCGGCTGCACTTAAGCGTTTCTTGAGTGCTTCAAATGCAAGTTGTAGTTTTCCTTCACCTACTTCCTCCATATGTTCTGCGAGTAATTGAAAATCACCTCGTCCTTCATACAAGCTGATGCGCGCCTTTAACATAACGTGCATGCCATCTTTAGGCGTGAAATTTAATTTTCTGTTGTGTGGCTTGAACATGGCGCAGCGCACTTGAGCTTGCGCATCTTTTAGAGAGAAGTGCCAATGACCTGAATTGGGTGCTGCGAAATTAGAGATCTCACCTTCTATCCAAAGTAATGGAAAGTTACTTTCAAGAATAAAACGAACTTCGCGATTGAGGCGAGTGACGGTAAAGATTTCTTCTGATTGGCTGATGTCTATGGGAGTCATAGAGTAGGAGTATACTGCTTCTTTTTTGGGGGTGCGATGATTTTCGTAGAGTGTTTGCCGTGCCACCCTACGGGGCTATGCGAGACTAATTTCTTGCATTTCCTTACATTAAGTATATAATTTACACACCTCTGCTCAGCAAGATAAAAGCATGCTCGATAATGCCAGTATATACAAAATGACTATTCCATTGAAAATAAGTAACAAAGTATCTCGGAATGCCTCTCATATTCATGTGAAATCACAGCCTGATTATCATATCAATATTGATAGTTTTTTGAATATTCCTGCTAATGTGTATTGGAAGAATTGTGAAGGTGTACATTTAGGATGTAATGACTATACGGCAGAAAGTACAGGCTTGAGTTCACGACATGAATACTGCGGCGCGACTATTTTTGATATTTCTGAAAAAAAAGTGGCTGATGTAATCCATCAGAATGATCAGCTAGTCGTAGGAAACAAGACGGGCAGTTGCATTATTGAGAACTCAGGCGCTTTGTTTGCACCCGAAAACACTTACTTATCAATAAAAATCCCGTTGTTTAAAAAACAGGGTGACCTAGCAGGCTTGTTCGGTATTTCATTTAAACTGCAAGATACTTTCTCAAATCAAAGCATGGCACTGATTAATCATTTTGGAAATCTATCAAATGTATTACTTAACTCAGCTAATAAATTTAATTTCAATGCGGATAAAGAAATAACAAAAAGAGAAGATCAGGTTTTATCTTATCTCGTTCTGGGTGATGCTATAAAAGATATTGCAAAAAAACTTTTTATATCAATAAGAACTGTTGAAAGTCATATTGAAAGTATTAAATCAAAATTAAATTGTAACAGAACATCGCAAGTTATTAGTATCGCACTGCGATCAGGTTACGGGGTGTAACATGAGGACTAGACCAAAAATAGCATTTGTACTATACGATGGTATTCAAGTATCAACGCTAGAAGAAAATCAAAAAAGCACGGGTAACTTTACAAAATGTTTATTGCCTATCAGTCTGGGAAAAGAAGGGCCTGATACTCACAGCAAAGAAAAAGCAAATCTTGCGTTAAATCTAGTGGCTGCTCATTTCACAGAATGTGAGATTATTATAACAGATACGTTGCAAAGACATTTGTACTACGGAAAGAATTTTGAAGATATAAAAGAAAATATTAAACGCGTTAGAGATAAATGGGTTTCAGCAGTTTTTAATTTGCATTATTCATCGTTACCTGCGTCGTTTAAAAATTTTAAAAATGAAATGTCTTTTTATGTTGATCGATGCTTATTTAAAATAACATTCTGGGATAACTATATAAATGACAATTCATATCAATCTAAATTATCAATTGTTAACAATTTATATTTAAATGATCTTAACTTTAGAGCGACGATTAAAAATACAATTAAAAAACATTTCGCAAAAAAGAATGTATCTAAGGAGCAAGCAAAAGAAATCGAATTAGCAAGCATTCAATACGTATTAGAAGAATGCGCAGTGTTTCTTTTATGGGATATAAAAAGCGATCAAGCTTATCAATATCTACTTTATTTCCAGGGGGATGTTAATGAAGCTATTATGTATCTTTGCAATAAAGGAAAGCGATATCAAGTTCCTAAAGTACACTATAATGAAGTTGAATTTTTCGCAAAAACTGCAAGTGAAGAAGAATTCAGGGATACATTTAATCGCATCAATACTATTTGCTCGTCTAGCCAACAGAGTCAACTGTATTTAGCTACGCAGATTTATCAATTAAGAAAATTATCTAATTGGCAGCAGCGAGATCCTTTATTATTTTTTCATTCTAGCTTATCAAGTGGTAAATATTATTTTTCTCAACTGCAGTTAAAAAAAGGTGTAAGGTTTCTTTTTCCTTTACTCTTTCTTTTGGCCGATAATTATAAAACCGCACTCATATCTTGCCAACATTATCTTGAATCTCACTCTAACATTAAATTAGATAAACTTATTTGTCATTCAGAATTAATTGAAAAATATCGTCCCGTATTGAATATTTATAGTTCTTTGTTAATGCATTACTGCGTATTGTATTTCTCAGATGTAAAAAAATCAAAAGCCGAACAAAATGATTTCGTTGAAATGACGTCATGGTTGACAAAAGTATTGCTACGCGTTTGCACAGGCACACATAGACAACTCCTAATTAACAACATCAAAGAAAATTTGGCAGCACATTTTCTCATGAAAAAAAATCCTTTAACTGCTGGAACTCTCTATAAGCAATTATTGATATCGAACTACGCAGATAATTTTGATAGAAAAATGGAAATATTTATTGGCTTTGCAACGTTATCGCGGGCACGAGCTAATCGTATGAAAAATTTAGATGCAAAAAATAAAGAATATAAAAAACTAGAAGAACAATTATTAAAAACAGAAACAATTTTTCTAAAAGCAGAGAACCAAGAACGAAAAAATCTTGTAAATAAAGTTTCTAGAAATCCACGTAAGGCAGATGTAATAATGCAGCATGGATTAATGTTTATAGATCAAGAAGACTTTTCAAATGCAGCAACGCAATTTCAAAAAATAACTGACATCTATGATAATGACAAAATAGGCCTTTGCTTGCAGGACTTAGCTATATTGGCTAAGGCGAGTTATCTCTTGGCTCGTTGTTTACTTAAAAGTGAAAACAATTACAGATTAGCGATAAAATATTGTCAACAAGCAAGTGAAATTAATAAAAATATTTATGTAAACGATCATAGGTATCACAGCAAAATTAAAAGCTTAGAAGTTGAAATTAAAAAATGTATACACAAATTGAGATATTATTCATCCCATGATGAATGCAAATCGTCAAGTAGCGTAATTAAACCTGAAGTTGTTCACAATTCAAGATTAATAACACCTTCATTAGGTGCATTTTTTAATTCAGGGGGTGCGTATGTAGCTCCGCAAACTGAGATTACGGCCCAGGCTCACAAAAGGCGTAATAGCATTTAAGAGAGATAATTTTCACACAATTGCTGACCATTGCTCAAAAAAGTGTATAATGTGTCGTTAATTTTAACCAGCTCTTACTGGAGAATTAACGCCATGACCCTACGTCTAGTCCAAGAAGCACTGACCTTTGATGATGTGCTGCTATTGCCCGCAGAATCCTTTGTTTTACCTAAAGATACTGACCTCAAAACGCGATTAACTCGCGATATAGTGCTTAATATTCCTTTTATTTCAGCGGCTATGGATACGGTGACTGAGTCTAGGCTAGCCATTGCCATCGCTCAGGAAGGAGGGTTGGGGATTATTCATAAAAATATGACCATAGAGCAGCAAGCTGCTGAGGTACGCAGGGTTAAGAAATTCGAAAGCGGCGTCGTTAAAGATCCTATCACAGTGTCCCCACGTACCACTGTACGTGAGTTATTAGAAATTATTCGAGCTTATAACTTTCATGCCTTGCCAGTTGTTGAAGATAATCAACAACTTGTGGGGATAGTGACCAGTCGAGATTTTCGATTTGAAACCAATCTAGACGAATCTGTTGCCAATATCATGACCCCCAAAGAGCGTTTAATCACAGCCAAGGAAGGCACAGACCGTGAAGTCATTCGACAATTATTACATAAACATCGTATAGAAAAAGTCTTGATGATTAATGACGCATTCCAATTGTGCGGCATGATTACCGTGAAAGATATTATGAAAGAGCAAGAAAAACCTTTTGCCTGTAAAGATCCTTCTGGCCAATTAAGAGTAGGTGCAGCGGTGGGAACAGGGGGTGAAACAGAAGAACGAGTCGCTGCATTGGCTGCTGCGGGTGTGGATGTATTGGTAGTCGATACGGCGCATGGGCACTCTAAAGGCGTGTTGGATCGTGTACGCTGGATTAAAAAACAATACGGCAACATTGCTGTTATCGCTGGAAATATCGCGACAGCAGATGCAGCAAAGGCACTCGCAGATGCGGGAGTCGATGCGGTTAAAGTGGGTATAGGCCCAGGCTCTATTTGTACAACGCGTATTGTGACTGGCGTAGGTGTTCCACAAATTACAGCTATTGCTAACGTGAGCGGGGCACTCGCTGGGTCAGGGGTAGGTGTGATTGCAGACGGTGGGATACGTTATTCAGGTGATGTCTGCAAAGCCATTGCAGCAGGCGCATCGGCCATCATGATAGGCAGTTTATTCGCGGGTACCGAAGAATCACCTGGTGAAGTAGAGCTTTATCACGGACGTACTTATAAAGCTTACCGAGGCATGGGTTCATTAGGCGCCATGGCTCAGCGACATGGATCGAGTGATAGATATTTTCAAGATACCGTAGCGACTCAAGATAAATTAGTGCCTGAAGGAATAGAAGGACGCGTGCCATACAAAGGCAGTTTAGTGTCTATCATCAATCAATTGGTAGGTGGTTTACGTTCTGGTATGGGTTATACCGGTTGTGTGGATATGGAGACTATGCGAACGCGACCTGAGTTTATTCGTGTGACCAATTCAGGTGTGCGCGAAAGTCATGTACACGATGTGCAAATTATTAAAGAAGCGCCTAATTACCAAATTGATGAGGCTTATTTTAAATGACTATCGATATACACGCACAACGTATTCTTATTTTAGATTTTGGTTCGCAATATACTCAGCTTATCGCGCGGCGCGTTAGAGAAATTGGCGTGTATTGTGAATTGCATCCTTACTCTATGTCTGATGAGGATATAAAAAAATTCGCACCTGCAGGAATTATTTTATCAGGCGGGCCTGAGAGTGTCACAGAACAAACAACACCTAGAGCGCCAGATTCTGTTTTTGAATTAGGCTGTCCTGTTTTAGGTATTTGTTACGGTATGCAGACTATGGCCGTGCAGTTAGGCGGTAAAGTTAAGAGTAGTATGAAGCGTGAATTTGGCTCAGCAAAAGTCAGTGTCTGCGAAAAGATAAAATTATTGCATGAGATTCACGATGAGAAGACAGATGATGGCGTACCTTTATTAGATGTCTGGATGAGTCATGGTGATCATGTAGATGTATTGCCGCATGCGTTTAAATTAGTTGCCACTACAGGTGATGATTTTATTACGGCTATGGCAGATGAACAGAGACATTTTTACGGATTACAATTTCATCCAGAAGTTTCACACACTACACAAGGTGCTCGTATTCTTGAGCGTTTTATTTTAGATATTTGTGCGTGCAAATCAGTATGGACTACAAAAAATATTATTTCAGAATTAGTTAACAAAATTCAGAAGCAAGTGGGTAACGATCATGTCATTTTAGGTTTGTCAGGTGGTGTAGATTCCTCTGTCGTTGCCGCATTATTAAATAAAGCCATTAGTAAACAATTAACATGTGTGTTTGTCGATACAGGTTTGTTACGTTTGAATGAAGCAGTCGATGTTCAGCAATTATTTGCTAAGCATTTAGGAATGAATTTAATCACAGTGTCTGCTGAAGATATGTTTTTAAATGCATTGAAAGGCATTTCAGACCCAGAAGAAAAAAGAAAAATCATAGGCAAATTATTTGTAGAGATATTTGAAGCTGAAGCGAAAAAAATTAAAAATGTAAAATGGTTAGCGCAAGGCACTATTTATCCTGATGTGATTGAGTCAGCCGTCAGTGGTGTTTCTGGTGCTCATATGATTAAGTCTCATCATAATGTAGGCGGCTTACCAGAAATAATGGCATTGCAATTACTAGAGCCTCTGCGAGAATTATTTAAAGATGAAGTGCGTAAGCTAGGATTAGAGTTAGGTTTGCCGCATGATTTAGTTTTTCGACATCCTTTTCCAGGCCCAGGTTTGGGGGTGAGAATATTAGGTGAAGTTAAAAAATCCTATGCGGATAAATTGCGTTTAGCCGATGCGATTTTAATTGAAGAATTACACAAACATAATCTTTACCATAAAGTCAGCCAAGCATTTATGGTTTTTTTACCCGTTAAATCTGTAGGTGTGTTAGGTGATGCTAGGCATTACGATCATGTACTTGCAATAAGAGTCGTAGAGACATTAGATTTTATGACAGCACATTGGTCACGATTACCTTATGATTTTTTAGAAATCGTTTCTAGCCGTATCATTAATGAAGTCGCTGGTATTTCTCGTGTTACGTATGATGTTTCAAGCAAACCACCAGCAACGATTGAGTGGGAATAAATGTTTACTGAGCGTGATCAATATTGGATGCAGCATGCAATTAAGTTAGCAGAAGCTGCTGCAAAAAATAATGAAGTCCCCGTTGGTGCTGTGTTAGTTAAAGATGATGAAATAATCAGTGAAGGTTTAAATTCTCCTATTTATGATTTTGATCCAACTGCTCACGCTGAAATTCTCGCGCTACGTGAAGGTGGAAAAAATTTAGGAAATTATCGTTTAGTTAACACAACATTATATGTCACATTAGAGCCTTGTGTGATGTGTGTAGGTGCCATGATACATGCTCGTATACAGCGTTTAGTGTTTGGTGCTTATGATCCTAAGGCAGGCGCAATAGACAGTGCTTTTAACTTGCTGGAATCAAAAAAATTCAATCATCATTTTGAATATCAAGGTGGATTGTTCGCGCAGGAATGTGGGAAATTATTGCAAGATTTTTTTAAAGCTAAAAGATAAAAAAACTTGAAGAACATAGAGATTCTTAGTGTGTAGGTTGGGTTGAGTGCCTTTTACGAAACTAACATAACTGAGACGGGAGAACAAGGTTTTCATTTTTTTAAAATCCCCAACAAGTCAGCAGTCTTGCATAGTTGTTGGAGATTTTAAAAAAATGAAAACCTTATTCTCCTTAACACACATTTGTAGCGTATAGAAAAAGCTAATTACTTTTAGGCTTAGCAGTGGGCTACACTCTTTTATTTTTAAACCTCAAACAACTATGCAAAACTGCTGACTTGTTTGAGGTTTAAAAAAAAAGAGTGTAGCCCACTGCGGAATAGCAGCAAAGCACAAAACAAAAGATGTGTGTAGACACTGGGTTAGCGGTAATTCATGTTAAAAATAAAAAAAGGGTAAATATAAATATTTACCCTTTAGTGCAACGCTGGTGTAGATTATTATTTGCTGCCTTTCCCTGTCCAGCTGTCTGTTTTACCAGCGGTGCCTCCAGTTTTTCCAGCGTAGCTTCCTTGGCTGGATTTATTAGCTTGGTTTTGGTTTTGGCCAAAACTGGAATTGGTTCTTTGGCCTTGTTGATTAGGATTTTGTGTTGTCGTACCATGGCCTTGTTTTAGATTTGTGTCACGTGTTTTATCTGTTGTTGTTTTTTGACCTTGTTGCGACTGGTTTTTATCTTGTGAATTTTTCATTGTATTTCTCCTAGGGTTAGAAAAACATAAAAAAATCAACTCACTCGTTTCCGTCCGATTTCTTAATACTATTTTTCCTTGCATAGAAAAATAAATATTAAGTTGTTACAAAAAATATCGAAATGTTGCTAAAGATATCAAGAGAGTCTAGGGGCTTTAGTCGCTAGTTCACTAAGGCTTACATTTACAATAACGCTGTGGGATTTTACTGTCAAGTTTGAGGGGGTGTCATTAATCAAAGACTTAGATGGAGCTACTTGAATGTATTATTATTTTTTTTTCGCTGCGGCTAGCATTTATCTTAAGGTAAATATAACTCATTGATTTTCTGTGATTCGTTATTCGTAAACAAAAACGTGAATGCTCTTATTCTTTTTTTAGTTTTATACGGTTTAAAAAATATTTCATCACTTTTGCATAAAGTGCATCTTTTAATATTAAATCTTCTACACCGCTCTCAATGCTGGGGTTATCATTAATTTCGATGACCATGATTTTATTTCCAGACTGTTTAATGTCTACACCATAAAAACCATCTCCTATAAGGCTTGCAGCACGTTGTGCTATTTTCACAATATTAGGCGGAGCTTTTTCAATAGGAAGTGTTTCATGTGCGCCATCTTTTTTATGACCGCCAGGCTTCCAGTCGTAAATTTGCCAATGATCTTTTGCCATATAATATTTGCAAGCGTAAATAGGTTGTTTATCTAAGACACCGATTCTCCAATCAAAATCGGTAGGTACATATTCTTGTGCGATGATTAAATCAGATTGATTAAACAAATGTTGTAATTCATCTTCGAGAGACATTTTGTTATGAATTTTAATGACACCATTTGAAAACGATCCATCGGGTTGCTTCAATACACAGGGAAGACCTAATGTTTCAATTAATTCATCTTTATTGCCACGATGAACAATAACCGTTTTAGGAATTGGGATATTCGCATTTTTTAAAGATTCTGCCATGTAAACTTTGTTAGCGCACTTCACAATGGAAACAGGATCATCGACTACCACTAAATTTTCTGCAAGCGCACGACGTGCAAATCGATAAGTATGATGATTTACTGCAGTGGTTTCGCGTATAAACAAAGCATCAAATTCTGGAATGCGACTATAGTCATTTTTTGTAATGACTTTGGCACGTAGGCCTTCTTCTTCTGCAGCTTCAATAAAATGTTTTATTGCTTTTTTGTCTGAAGGCGGCGCCTTTTCATCCGGATTAACGAGAATAGCTAAATCATATGTAGGACGTGATATGTGTGTGCTACGTATACGTTTTTTAGCAAAATAAGCATAAGCAAATTCGATGACGTGTACTTTATGATGTTCAGGAATTTGATTGATAGGTAAAGGAAAAATATTTTGTAGCTGCCATTTGTCATCTTCATAAATAAAATGCGCGCGTAATAAAGGTGCTTGAAATAAATTATAAAGTTGTTTGCAGAGATTTTCGTAATTTTTAACAGGATTGTTGCCAAAATAAATATTTAAAATAAAATGGCTGGACTTCAATCTTGAAAAGCTGCGTTGGATAAGTTGATCAAGTTCATCCGACATAATTCTGATGATAGATGAAGATTTTAAATCTTGTATAGTCGTAATGTTAGGTATGCTGCGATGACCACGTGCTTCGGCTAACAAAGAAACGTAATACCCGAATCCTTGATAACGATAGGACTGACAGAGATTATAAACTCTCGCATTTCGTATTTCAGAATATTTACTATTGGTGAGATATTCTTTAGAGGAAACAACTTCCACATCAGGAATATGTAAATTCCAATCCTTAGGTTTGTTAACGACAACTAAGCTAAGCATAAATATACGACACAGTGTTCTGTGAATAAAAAGGATAAAATAGATGTAGCTGAGTAATTAAAAGTGATGCCGAACGATTTATTTTGTTTGATCTATCTTGTTGCCCTTGCATCAGGAATGCCAATGTGTGCATATGTCTCCCGGGCTAGAATGATAAAATAAAATTTAATATGCATTGAACCATAGCCTCAGTCAAGAGAAATATTGATTGTAAACCTAGCAATTTTTGAGTTTGATAGAGTCATATATTGCTAGAAAAAATATATTCATCTAGACTATAGGTATTCTTTAACCTCATATGAAGATCTTGCATGAATAATACCAAAAAAAATTTCATGCGTTGCGTGGCTTTTTGCACCGCAGACAGTTATGACCTGACTGGTTTGTCGCATTCATTCAAGCGAAAAGGTTATATAACGCGCTTAACTCGCGATGTGTTGCATATTTCCAGCATAGACACACCCATTGATATTTTCTTTTTTAGCCATGGAAGCTTTGTCTGTTGGGGCTTAAAAAAACCTCAGGAACAACAATGGCTGCAAAGAGCGCATGACTTTGCTATTAATCCTCGCAAATCGGTTGAAGTAGATCATTTTTGTTTTTGTTTTGGCGATGAGGTCTCCATAGAGTCTCACGAACGATTTAAATTAGATGTGATTACTCTTGATGTGGATAATGCGCAAATTAAATTGGCTATTTCGTATGGCTTAGCACAATCGGTCAAGTTAGAAACGTTTGAAGATGCAATTAAAACTGCAATCAAACGTAATGCGAATCTGCCAGAACAAATTGCAACCCAAGGTGTTATTTCATTATCTAGACGAGTCATCTTGAAACACATGGGTGAAATTTTTATTGCACGCAGCTCAATTAATTTGAATAGTGAATATCTCGATACGCCAGAATATTTTTGGCGTAATCAAAATCTAGAATCTTTTTATATGATGACTAAGAATTTTTTAGATATTCCGAGTCGTGTGGCAGCGCTCAATCAAAAACTGGATGTGCTTCAAGATTTATTAAATATTTTTAACAGCCAAGTACAACACAGGCACTCAGCTTTTTTAGAATGGATCATTATTTTATTAATTTTAATTGAGATCGCCATTAGTATGGTGAATTTTTTATAGTTGCAGCAGAATCTGCTGACAAATAAATTCTACGGCATAATATTTAATGCTAGAACCGCGAAATGGAAACTCTTTTTTTATCGCAGGGTTTTCGTTAAAAATAATGTCTATTTGAGAGTGAGCACACTCTTTTTTATTTTCCCAAAATTCTTTTAATCCATTAATTTCAATATTAAGTGAGTCTGGTTGTGATGCATCAGAAAATGAAATAGAAGAAATTGTATTGGGTGTTTTGAGTGTAGCCTCTAACAATCCACCTGTTGCATTATCTTGTATGCGTAGAAAATAATGGTGTGTGCTCAGTTTTTCTTTTAATAATTCTGATGCAGATTGTTGTCCGTTATCTATCATGTAAGGACGTAAAGTAGGTTCTATGGCTTTAATGGTTTTTTGGAATTCAGTTTCATCTTTGCTATAAATTTTAAATTCGAGATAGGGATAGCATAAGCGATAACCTGTTTTGCAATTGTAATTTTTGGTTAAGCTATCGAGTTCTTCTGCAATTTTTCCTTCACTTGCTCCAAAGAGTAACCACTTTTTGTGAAATTCTACATATTGAAAACCTGCAGATTTTAAAGAATCTATCACGCTATTTTCTAGCATGGGTAAGCATTCACTGGGTGGTCCTGGAAGCATATAAATGTGTAAATTGTCTTGTTGTATCATGCAACCCGCAGCTGTTCCATTTGGATTGGGGAAGATAGTTGCACCTTCGGGAAACATGGCTTGTTGTTTGTTGGATTCTGGTGGGGTGGCGTAACCAAAACGCTTAAGACGGGCACAAATGGCTTCCCAAGTAGCATTATCAAAATGCAGTGGACGATTGATTGCTTTAGCTAAAGCATAACGTGTTAAATCATCAGAAGTAGGGCCTAGTCCACCTGTAATGATTAGAGCATCGTGTGTACTTATTAAAGATTGTATCGCTCTTTCAATTTCATTAACGGAGTCAGGCGCAGCCATGTGCATGCGTACATGCATGCCCAGAGTCGTTAAACGCAGTGCTATTTCTTGAGAATTTGTATTTACGATATCGCCCGCACACACTTCATCGCCAGTAGCGAGTATTGCTATTTTATGAGATATATCTTTTTCTCTTTGCATAAATAATTTTTTCCATTCTTAAAGCATCAGCGTCATCTTCATAAAACTTAATGTATCTTCCGTTAATAACATAGCCTTGTTTTAAATAAAATTTGATAGCTGCTATATTATCGAGTCTTACTTCTAACACAATAGTCATACACTCACGTTCTCTCACGTATTTTTCTATAGCCTTATTGAGCTGTGACGCTAAACCTTGTTTGCGATAAGTGTGCTCAATAGCGAATGAGTATATACGTGCAGTGTCTGATTTTTTACGAAAAAATAATGTGGCAGAGCCTATTATGACATCGTCCTTTTGAACAACTAAGATAAGTGCGGATGAGACTTTGAGTAAACGCTGAAAACTTTTACGTGACATGAGGTCAGTGTCGAAGCAGTTTTTCTCAAGTTGTACTAAATTATCCAGGTCGTCACTACGAGCAGGGCGAATAATGAGATTATTCATAATGACAATAAGTCCCTTATCGGGTTATTTAGCACTATTTGAGAGTATAGGGAATGGATAATTGACATCCTCCCCGCCCATAAATGAACGAGGATTCTTACTGCGTTATGCATTAACATGCATAATCACTTCAGTGGGTTCCTGCTTCCTCGACCGGCCTGATTGCACCGGATCTCCACAGGCTAAAACGGCATGCCCTGCCGCTAAAATATTACGAGCTGCATTAACATCGGCATTTGCCGTGTAACCACATTCGATGCATTCAAATCTTGCTTGCGTCTTTCGATTCTCAGCAGATACAAACCCGCAGCAGAAACAGGTTCTACTCGTATTTCTTGGGTTAACAGTAACAAACAATCCATTGCTCCATGCTTGTTTGTATTCTAAATGTCTTCGAAACTCACCCCAGCCTTGATCCAAGATAGAACGGTTTAAGCCTTTTTTCTGTTTAACTTTTTCCCCTGGGACTGCAAGTGTTCCGGTCGCACTTTTGCTCATGTTACCGACTTTCAGATCTTCAACAACAATCATCGCGTGGTTTTTGCTGATGTCGGTTGAGATATTGTGAAGAAAATCATTTCTAACATAAGCGATCTTCATTTGAATTTTTTGAACTTTATATTTTACTTTTTTCCAATTGCTACTGAAACTTGTTTTATGACTCATTCGACGTTGATATTTAGCGAGTCTTTTTTGGTGCGACTTAAAACTATTGATAGGTGCAATTATTTCCCCACTAGATGTCGCTGCAAATACATCTATGCCCACGTCAATACCGACATCTTTGATGGAAAGATGAAGTTGTAATTCAACGACTCGTTCGGTTTGTATGCTGACATACCAATGACCTAATTTTTGCGTAAGCGTTATATTTTTAGGTGCTCCCAAGATTTCACGGCTATTGCGATATTTTATCCAACCAAGCTTAGGAAGTTTTATTCTATGATTGACTTGATCAACAATAAATTGCTTGCTATCAGGAAAACGAAAACTATCGATAGCTTTTCCCTTTTTCTTTATCACTGGATAATCAGCTCGTTTTTCGAAAAAGTTTTTATATGCGCGCTCTAAATCTTTCGTGACTTGTTGTAAAGTATGATAAGGGGATTTAGATAAAAATAAATATTCTTTTTTCCACACTTGTAGCCAAGTATTCATTCCAAAACTATTTACAAATTTTTCACCAGACTCATAATTTATTTTTTGTTGCGTTAATGCTAAATTCCAAACTTTACGGGCATTACCCGCGAATTGACGCATAGCACGACATTGTTCGCCATTAGGTTCTATTCTAAATTTATATGCTTGAAGTCGATTCATTGGTGAATTATATTGTGTTCTATGGTTCATAACAATGAAATAGCACACGGAAAACATTTTATTTTTAGCATGCATGTAAATCCGATCTTCGTGACAAAATATAAACGTAATATATTTATAAAAGAATCCATTGATGCGCACAAAACTATTTTTACCAACACATGTCACAAATTTGAAGCAGAGTTAGTTGAGATAAATGGTGAAGATGATCACGTACATTTACTGGCAAATTATCCACCCTAGCTTTCTATTTCTGTTTTAGTAAATGCACTAAAAGGTGTTTCGAGCCGAATGATTCGGCACACAACTTTCCGAAAATACTAAAAAAATTATGGGGCGGCTCTTTATGGACGTCAAGTTATTTTTCGTGAAGCTGCGGTGGTGCGCCTATCGAAATTATTAAACCCATCGAAGTGACTTTAAAGTTTTACTTTAAGGCGCCGTAGGAATCCTTCTGTGGTAATGAACTCATCGCATACAATCAAGTTGTATAACCTAAATGCTTTTAAGCTATAGAAAAGATGGCGGTGGGCTCACCGACCCAGCTTACGTACCTTACCGCCAGTTTTAGGGATAGTCCCTAATATACAAAGTTGAGCAATTGTTTTACTGTAAAGATTGGGGTTGTGTGGGTTTACTTATACATATGGGGTGCTTCATGGCGGATAATGATTACATTTTACCTGTAATGGACACGGTCAAAGAAGCCTGGGCTAAAGTAAATGGTTTTAAGGGCGTTGTATGGGGTTTTCTTATCCTTGCCTATATTGCATTAATAATCCTGGTTGCTGTAAATAATCAGATTCATGGAGCTCTACATGCTCTTGGAGGGATTCTTACGCAACTCTTAGGATGTGCGATGATGTGGGTACTTCTTTATATGGGTATTCTACGTGCCCTAGGTCGTCCCGTTAATTTAGCTGTGACGAGTTATTTACTGCAACCTAAGATGTTTGCCTATTTGGTGGGTGCTTATCTTATAAAAACAGTGATCCCTGGTATTATCATCGGACTGTCTGTAGTGCTAATTATGTTCGTCGGTCAGAGTCACTTCATGGCTACGTTGATAATTTTCCTTGCTGTCATCGTGGTTTTTTATGTACTCATGCGAATGTATCTGATTGTAGATTTTGTTCTCATGAATGATATGAATCCCATTGCTGCATTGCAGGCATCGTTAAAAGCAACTCAATTTAATGTTGTAAGTCTAATGGGATTAACTTTATTGAATTTGCTTCTCTATATTGCAAGCATCATACCATTAGGAATAGGTTTAATTTGGTTCGTGCCTTATATCCAAGTTTGCTTTGGAGAAGTTTATAAAAAGTTAGTGGTTGATCGTGCTCCCATTCCCTCACCAGTAAAGGATAACTAGTATGACGGATGATAATTTATTACCTATTTCAGAAACTCTGGGATTAGCCTGGGATAAAGTAAAAGGATCTAAAGGCCCTATGTGGGGTTTGTATGCGATATTTTTGGTACTTGTTATTGTATTGGGGTTCGTGGGTGGAGTCATAGGAAACAATGCTGTATCTATGGTGATACAGTTAATTATTATGGTTATTAATCTATTTGCTACCTTGGGTCTAGCTTATATGGGGTTGCAACGCGCTCAAGGTTTACCTATTCAAATTGGGATGGTAAAGAAAGTTTTTACATTCAGTGTGTTCTTTCGGTTTATAGGTCTTTGTATCCTGCAAGTTATCCTTTTTGCGTGCTTCTTTGCGGTAATAGGCGCGCTCATTTGGCTGCTAGATGGGATTGTCGGGCATATTATTAGTCTGCCATTTCTTATAGCTGGAGGGTTGATTTTTCTCGCATTCATGTTGCGCATATGCTTAGCGTTAGGTTTCTTGCTCATTAATGAGATGGGTCCATGGGACTCGTTAGTGGCGTCTTATCATGCAACTGAAGGGAATGTTTTTAGGTTATTTGGATTATATATTTTAGGTTTCCTCATTATGTTTGTTAGCATGATACCGCTAGGCATAGGCCTGATTTGGAGTGTTCCATTATTGCTTATTTGCTACGGTGAAGTATTTAAAAAATTAGTGACTACGCGTCAGGCGTTAACTGTTCAATCAAAATAAGTCAAAAGAGTGCCATGCTTAGAGAGGCATGGCACTTCATGATTTAACAGCCATTTCTTAATATCTATCATTGCCCCTGTTGTTTGACCGACATAACCCCCTAGCGTATTTTTTGCAACAACACGATGGCATGGAATAATAATTGGGATAGGATTAGCTCGGCATGCATTGCCGACAGCTCTTGGGCTGGTGGTTAATTTTTCTGAAATATCTTTGTAGCTGACAGTAGTGCATGTGGGGATTTGTTGAAGAGCACGCCAAACTTTTTTTTGAAAAGCGGTGCCTTCAGGCTCAAGTTGTATAGAAAAAACATGGTTAGGATCACAGAAGTATTGTTCTAATTCGTGTTGAACAATAAGAGCGTAGGGTGCGATTACTTGAGATAGTTGGGAGTCTATGGGTGCGTATTGTATGCTTTTTAAAGTGTTGCTCTCAATCAATAAGCACAGATTACCTAAGGGAGAGGGGATGATATACGAGGACATGTTAATAGACTTCTTTCCAAACCTTCGTCTTTTACTTTACTGACGCGTTGCATGACTGGCTTCGGTGCTCATTTATGTAGGTATAAACTCCGTTCCTCTCCAATCATGCGCCTTGCATTAAAGCAAAATACTCGGTTTGGGAAGAATTCTATAATTCGATTATGAAAGAAAGCGGGGTGGTTGTGCCACCCCGCATCAATCGTAATTACTCTGCAGAAGCTTGCGGTTTGGCAGCTTTTGTTTTTTTAACTTTTTCAACAACGGGTTTAGTGCTTACGCTTAATTTTTCTTTAATACGAGCAGCTTTACCACTCAGGTTGCGCATGTAATACAATTTGGCACGTCTAACAGCGCCGCGTCGTTTAACTTCAACGCCATCAATGATGCTGCTGTAAGTTTGAAATACACGTTCAACGCCTACACCATGAGAGATTTTGCGAACGGTGAATGCTGAGTTAAGACCACGGTTACGCTTGGCAATAACAACACCTTCAAATGATTGAACACGAACTCGTTCGCCTTCTTTCACTTTTACTTGAACGACGATAGTATCTCCCGGACCGAAATCAGGTAGAGTTTTGGACGCTTGCATTTGTTCTGCGTCTAGCATTTCGATGATGTTAGCCATTTTGTTTCCTCAGTAAATCTAGTCAATAATCTATTTTTTTAAATTAAAGGGATATTGTCCATACGCGCCAAGCTAAGAAAAAATGTAGGGTGGGTTAGGCGTTTTTTGCCGTAACCCACCAAATAAAATACTGCGAGCCATTTATATTTGGTGGGTTACGGTGCAAAAAGCGCACCTAACCCACCCTACATGTTGCACAAATCCTTAGCTTGATGCGTATGGATATCATTCCTTTTAGCCGTTCTTATTTCGTTCTTCAATAAACTCCATTAGCAATGTAAGCTGGAATTTATCTAATGACTTTTTGAGCAAAAGGTCCGGCCGTTTGAGCCATGTTTTGCCTAGCGATTCTTTCATTCGCCATCTTTCAATCGCGCTATGATTCCCGCTCATCAGTACGTCAGGAACAGAAGTCTCATTCAAGTTTTCTGGTCTTGTATATTGAGGATATTTCAATAGTCCAGAACTCAGAGAGTCTTGAGCTGCAGAATCCTCATGTCCTAATGCTCCTGGGATCAAGCGTGTCACTACATCTATCATAGTCATAGCGGCTAATTCTCCGCCAGAAAGTATGTAGTCTCCGACTGACCATTCTTCATCGATTTCCGTGTCGAGAAGCCGCTGGTCTATTCCCTCATAGCGCCCAGCTATTAACAGCACATTTTTTTTTGCTAATATTTCTTCTGCGCCAGCTTGAGTGAGATGCCTTCCTTGAGGGGACAAATGAATGACTGTGGGTTTGCCAGGGGCAGTCTGTTTCGCAGCGTGTATGGCTGCTCGCAGGGGCTGTACCATCATAATCATTCCAGGCCCGCCACCATAAGGTCTATCATCTACCGTTCGGTGCTTATCTACTGTGAAATCACGAGGATTCCACAAGCTAACATTCAACAATTGTTCTTTTATTGCTCTGCCCGTGATACCGTAGTTCAGGGCTACTAACATTTCAGGGAGTAGTGTAACAACACCAAACCACACTTAAATCATGTCCCACTTAACTTGCATGATTTGTTTTTCTAAATCTATGCTTAGAATGACTTCACCAGGGAGGTAAGGAATCGCAATTTCTTTTTCGCCTTTGACAACAAGCACATCATTTGAGCCTGTTTCCATCAGATAAATAACTTTGCCTAATTCCTCGCCGGTATCATTAATAACGGTGAGACCTTCTAAATCTGCCCAGTAATACTCTTGCTGAGTCAGCTTGGGTAACTGTGCACGGGTTATCGCAATTTTTTTACCCGTTAATAGTCGTGCTTTTTCAGGTGTTTCATAACCATCAAAGTGAACCACTATTCCTTTGCCGTGCTCTCGACCCGTAGAAATCTCAATGGGTTTCCAGTGTAGAGTGTCTTCTAAATACCACAACTTGTAGTCTAGAATGCCCGCCACAGGGGAAGTGTATGAAATTACTTTAAGCCAACCTTTAATGCCATAGGTTGAGCCAATTTTGCCTACGACAATATAGTTAGAATCAGCAGTCATAAGGCTCTCAACCTATTTCAGATATAAATGTCTTAAGCAGTTGCTTCAGTAGCAGCTGTTTCTTGATACGTTTTAATTAGCTTTTGAACGCGTTCAGAAGCTTGCGCACCTTGGGAAAGCCAGTACTGTGCACGATCATGCTCTAAATGCAGACGAACTTCTTTGCCTGCAGCGATAGGATTGAAGTATCCTATGCGCTCTATGCAACGACCGTCGCGAGCACTGCGTTTGTCACTAACAACTATTGTGTAAAAAGGGCGTTTTTTCGCGCCGCCGCGTGATAAGCGTATGACTACCATTCTGGGTTACTTCCTCGTGCAATTAATCACTGTAAAAAATTTGATGGAACAAAGGTCACGAATTATACGTGACTTTACCGGTATTGCAAGCCTGTTGGCTGAAGGAAAAGATATTTGGTGGATTAGGGTGCCTGTGCACCTAATCCACCCACGATTTGTATCTTTATTGTCCTAACGGTGGGAATCCGCCGCCCATTCCGCCTAAACCACCCATAGGCATTTTTCCTTGCATGCCACGCATTAACTTTAACAGCCCGCCTTTATTAGACAGCTTTTTCATCATTTTTTGCATTTGCGTGAATTGCTTTAATAGGCGGTTTACTGCTTGAATATCAGTGCCGGAACCATTAGCAATACGGCGTTTGCGCGAGCCTTTGATGACGGCTGGGAATCGACGTTCTTTGCGTGTCATTGAGTTGATGATGGCTTCAATCTCTACCAGCATCTTATCGTTAAGCTTATCTTTGGCAGCTTGAGGCAAATTTCCTAAGCCAGGTAATTTGCTGACTATGCCCATGACTCCGCCCATTTTACCTATTTGGCGTAATTGATCACGGAAATCTTCAAGGTCAAAGGTTTTGCCTTTTTTAATCTTTTTTGCGAGCTTGTCTGCTTTTTCACGATCTATAGTGCGTTCCGCTTCTTCTACAAGCGTCAGTATGTCACCCATACCTAATATACGAGACGCCACACGATCAGGATGAAAAGGTTCTAAGGCGTCAGTTTTTTCACCTATTCCTAAGAATTTAATAGGTTTGCCGGTAATTTGGCGTATGGATAAAGCAGCACCACCGCGAGCATCACCATCTGTTTTTGTTAAAATGACACCTGTTAAGGGCAGGGCATCATTAAATGCTTTGGCTGTGTTAGCCGCATCTTGCCCTGTCATGCTGTCTACAACGAACAAGGTTTCTACTGGGCGAATGGCGTCATGTAATCGCTTGATTTCACTCATCATATCGGCGTCTATGTGTAAACGACCCGCGGTATCTATGATGACGACATCAACTAATTTAGATTTAGCTGCTTGTATGGCATTCTGGGCAATTGCTACTGGATCTTGATCGCTTTGACTAGGGAAAAATTGTGCTTCAACCGTAGCGGCTAAGGTTTCTAGCTGTTGTATAGCTGCTGGGCGGTAAATATCTGCACTGGCAACCATAACGGATTTTTTTTGAGATTGAATTAACCAACGAGCCAGTTTTGCGACTGTGGTTGTTTTGCCTGAGCCTTGTAAACCGGCCATTAAGATAACGACGGGCGGCTGGCTTTGTAAGTTTAGGGTGTCACATTGCTCACCCATTAAGGTGACTAACTCATCGTGTACGAGTTTAATTAAAGCCTGGCCGGGGGTGAGGCTAGTCATCACCTCTGTGCCTATAGCTTTAGCTTGTATATGTTCGATGAAAGTCTTGACCACAGGTAATGCAACGTCGGCCTCTAGTAAGGCCATACGTATGTCACGCATGGTGTCTTTAATATTATCTTCGGTCAGGCGGCCTGTACCGGATAAGTTTTTTAATACACGAGTTAAGCGTTCTGAAAGATTTGAAAACATAATCTCACTACTAATTATTGAGTTTCGAAAGGCGATGAAGTATATCTGACTTTTAAATTAATGTGAATCAAAAAGGAAAGTGTGTGTTAGGGATGTTAATGACGTATTTGCAGTCAAATAATAATAATATTGAAGAATATTTGTTGCCTGTAACGGGAATATGTTTTTTTGGGTTAGTTATTGCAGCTTATGGTGCTAATAAAGTTGTGGGCTATGAGCATGGTGTAAATCACACTAACACTCATTTTAAATTTTTTTACAATTTAATAAATCCAAATGCCGACCGATTAGCGGTTTTAGAAAATAATATTAAAGATTTGCGAAAATTAGAAGTGTCTGCACAAGTTGAATCAGAGCTTTTGGAATTAGAAATCAAATGTAACGAACTCGAAAAAAAATATAGCTGCCCAATAGGACAATTTATTATGTCTGATCCCGTGACGATGAGCAGCGGTATTACGTTTGAAAAAAATGAAATTGCGAAATGGCTTGCAAAAGCGAAAGAACAAAGACGATGTCCTGTTACACGAAAAATATTAATTGAAAAAAAATTACCTGAGACGAATAGAATTATAAAAAATAATATTCAAGAAAAAATTAGCAAGTATGAAACAATGTTTAAAAAAATAAAATGTCAGTTTGAAAATAGATGTGAACAGGTAGCTTCAAGGCATAGAGCGTGAATAATATTCTGAGTTGATGTGAGAAGCATTTTGATTTTTCGCGTCAGGTTTTTGAAATAAAATATTTTTATTTTCTGAATAAATTCTGCTAGGAGTAGGAATATCAATAATCAAATCATTTTGTATAGATTGTTGAGTAGGTTCTTGCGCTAACAAAGCTCTTTCTAAATCAGGATTGGGTCTTGAAGACGTTGGAAATAAATATTGAGTAATGCTTGATGTTTTTGATGTTAACCATTTTACTGATTGATGGCTCAAAGGATAAAGCGTGTAAGCTTGTACTATGCCATCACGTAACATCACACCCCAGCTTAATGTCAGAATAAGTGCGCGCGGAGAATCAAAAGGCAGAGAAGTTTGCGTATCTGTCATCAGCGCGTTTGTTAATGCAGGTTGTGGGCTCATCACAAGTATAGAAGTTCCTAATGCAAGTAGCAGAGCAACAACTTCTTTTCTATCGGGTTTTTGATGTTGTATTTTTTCAAAAAAACATTCTATTGCGTGCACAGATATTTTTCCGGAAAAACAAAAGTCAGTGACACCTTTGGGGCTGCAAGCAAAGAGTAAGGTGTATTTAATTGGGGTTGTCGAAGGTGACAGTGAATTTTTAATTGAAGCGTAGGCTTCAACGACATTTTCAGATGCTCCTACGATAGCTAAAGGATAGCCTATTATTTTTGAAAGTAATTTTCTGTGTGGATGAGGATTCTCAAAAATGTGTGAGGATAATTTTCTGCGGATAAATTTATAGGTACTGATTCCTTCGGTAAATACAGTTGTAAATGCAGTAATCGATCCCATACAAATAGAAAAAATTTTCCAAGGCGTAGGATTAATTTTATCTGCAAAACCATAATCATCAGGTGCTTGATCAATGAAGTAATAACTTGCGGCAAAGTCAGCAGCACCTGCCATCATGGTGATAGTGCTGGCTAAACAGATAGAGGTTATTTCTCTATTTTTCGAAAGAACGGGCCATTCATTGATGTCATCAGGAATTTTTTTTGTTTTACAAATGGCTACTGTTTCTTTAAAACTTTTAACTGTAGACGGGCCGCTTAAAGAGACGGACTGGATGAAAGTAAATAAACTAATTCCAGCGAGGATAAGAGTGCTTTCGATAGAGCCAGATTCATCTTCCTCCATATCCTTCACAGCCATGGCCATCACTGCGGTATCGCAGAGTGCATTCGCAATAGGCATAGCCCATAATAGTGCCGTCCCTAAGCTGTGATACCAGCGAGTGGGGAGCGATGCTGCTTCTGATGGTAATTCAGCGGGTAATCTAGGATCCATTTAGGGCTCTCGTTATTTGTAGTATTATATAAGTTGGATGAATGTTCGCGCAGATGAGTTGTAGGGGGTTAAGTAGTAAGAATTATAACCGGTTCTAATGAACTTGCAAAAGTTTTAACTCTCTTTGAGGTGATTTGATAAGCCTGCTCTTTGAGATTAGAAAATCAATAGATGGATTTACTGATGAGGTTATAGATTGAGTCAATTACAGTTGGTTATTTTTTCTATAGTTCTGGTGCTGCTGGTGTTGTTATCAGGGTTTTTTTCTGCTACCGAAACCGCATTAATGTCAATAAACCGCTATAGGTTAAGGCATAAGGCTAGGCTAAATCAAGGGTATGCTATCCTCATTTTGAAATTGTTGAAACGCCCCGACCGCTTACTGGGCATGATTTTAATTGGCAACAGTTTAGCCAATATTATCGCTTCTGTGTTATCCACCTTGCTGGCAAGCGCATTTTTTGGTGATGCCGGTGTTGTCATCGCAACAGTGATACTGACTTTCGTTATTTTAATTTTTGCTGAAGTCGCACCTAAAACGGTTGCTGCTCTCTATCCTGAGTTTGTTTCTAGATTGGTCGCTTGGCCTATCTATGGAATGCTGGTCGTATTTTACCCCTTTGTTTGGTTTATTAATTTCATTGCTAACGGAGTATTACGCGTGCTAGGAATTAAAATAGGTCACAAGTATAACGAGGCGTTAAGTCGTGAAGAATTGCGCAGTGTCGTATTTGATACAGCAGGACGCATGTCTATTGAATATCAAAGTATGTTGCTGGGTATTTTGGATTTAAATCAAGTGACAGTAGATGATGTGATGATACCTGATCATGAAATATATGGGATTGATATCAATCAACCTTGGGAAGATATACGAAAGCAATTATCACGCAGTCCACACGACTGGGTGCCTATTTATCGTGAAAACATTAATCAGGTGATAGGTATTGTGCACCTGCGTGAACTGACTAGAGTGTTGATTAAAGGTCATACCTTGAATGAAGAAAAACTGCTGGAAAAACTGCATCAACCTTACTTTGTTCCAGCTGGAACCCCTTTAAATATACAGTTAATGAATTTTCAACAAAAACGTAAACGCTTGGCATTGATAGTCGATGAGTATGGTGAAATTCATGGATTAGTCACTTTGGAAGATATTTTAGAAGAGATAGTAGGTGAGTTTACAACGAATAAAATTTCGCCAAATAAAATTGAACAACAACCCGATGGAAGTTATTTAGTGGATGGGGCTGTTACGCTGAGAGAATTAAATCGAGTGACTACCTGGCAGTTTCCTACGGTAGGGCCGCGCACCTTAAATGGATTAATCATAGAAGAATTAGAAGCCATGCCTGTGGCTGGGATAGGATTATTGGTGGCAGGTCATCCTATTGAAGTGTTAGAAGTCAAAGATAACAGAATTACAAAAGCACAATTATTTCCACGAATAGAGGTTTAAGTTAACTCTATTACTTGATGATGAGTGCAGCCATTACATTTCGTTCTTCTGATGCAAGCGCGTTATATGTTCTACAGGCTGCGCTGGTATCCATGATTTCTACGCCTATTCCTTGGTTTAATAATTCCCCATAAATATCGAGTGATGGAAATTTTAGAGTTGCTCCTGTGCCTATCAGTAATACAGCAGGTTTAAGCTCTTTGATGATAGATAAATGTTCTGCTTTAAGTTCTTGCAGAGTTTGAGGAGCCCAATCTGTAATCAATTGCGTGGCAGAAATGATCAAGCTATGTGTAAAAGTTGTTTCATTAACTTGTATAAAGCCTGGCTTGTATGCGCGAATTTGGTAATTGGCGTTATTATCATCTAAAGTGAGCGACATATATTTCCCATACGGATTGAGCAGTAAAGCTTAGGATGGTAATGTTAGCAAAGAATTGTCATTGGGAGTATGGGATTTATGAATGATAGAAAATCAACATTGACTCTGCCTTTCAAAAGCGTCGCAGGGGCGTTGCTATTTAGCGCACTATTAGGACCTGTAGGATTACTCTACGCGTCGTCAGTCGGCGGCATTATCATGATTGTGATTGGTTTTGTTGTTTGTTGCAGCAAATTGTTTGTGCCGATTTTATTTGTGTGGCTAATCTCTTGTATTTGGAGTGTGTTAGCGACAAATCGTTATAATAAAAAAATATTACAAACTGCGATGTAGGATTATTCTAAGTGCAAAAAAAAATAATAAGACGCAATCTAGAAATTTCCGAAAAATTTTCTAGCCCTGATTTACATCCTTTGTTACATCGTATTTATTCCGTGCGTGGCATTACGTCTGCTGCTGAACTTGAATGCGGTTTAGAACGTTTGCTGCCTTATCATGATTTGTTAGGAATAGATAAAGCTGTTTTATGTTTAGCAGATATTTTATCTAGACAAGAAAAAATATTAATCGTCGGAGATTTTGATGCAGATGGTGCAACCAGTACAGCATTAGCCGTGCGTGCGTTAAAAAGTTTTGGTGCAGAACAAGTTGAATTTCTCGTGCCTAATCGTTTTACGTATGGTTATGGTTTAACACCTGAGTTAGTCAATGCTGCAAAAGATTTTTCGCCTGCAGTGATAGTGACAGTCGATAATGGTATCGCCAATAATGCAGGTGTTGCTGCTGCAAAAGCATTGGGAATAAAAGTGGTTGTCACAGATCATCATTTGCCAGGATTAACATTGCCTGATGCAGATGTGATTGTAAATCCTAATCAACCTGGCGATACATTTGCAAGTAAACATATCGCGGGGGTGGGCGTTATTTTTTATGTGATGTTAGCGTTGCGACGACATTTGGCTGACATAGGTTGGTTTGCAGAAAAAAATATTCCTGAACCTAATATGTCTCGTTTATTAGATTTAGTAGCGTTAGGCACTGTCGCTGATGTGGTTGCATTGGATCACAATAATCGTGTGTTAGTGCAACAAGGTTTACGCCGCATTCGAGCAGGGCAGTGTGTGCCTGGTATTTCTGCGTTACTTGAAATTGCAAACCGCAATCAAGCACGTTTAGTTGCATCTGATTTAGGTTTTGCAGTGGGTCCGCGATTAAATGCAGCGGGTCGTTTAGATGATATGTCGTTTGGTATTGCATGTTTGTTAACAGATGATGCGACAGAAGCCATGAAGATGGCGATGACTTTAAATCAATTGAATGATGAACGCAGACAGATAGAACAAGAAATGCAAGAACAAGCTTTTGACATTCTTAATAAAATAAAACCCGATAAAGAAACTGAATTACCCAAAGGCGTTTGTTTGTTTGATCCACAATGGCATCAAGGTGTTATTGGTATTTTAGCATCACGCATTAAAGATCGTTTTCATAGGCCTGTTATTGCGTTTGCATTATCAAATGAAAATGAAATAAAAGGTTCAGCGCGTTCTGTTCCTGGCTTACATATACGTGATGTGTTAGCACAGATTTCCGCACAATATCCGCATTTAATCGATAAATTTGGTGGTCACGCGATGGCGGCAGGTTTAAGTATGCCGCGCTCTGCGTTTAAAGAATTTTCTCAGCGTTTTAATGAAGTGGTTTCGCAACATATCACTGATGAACAACTTAATAATTTTTTAATGAGTGATGGTGAGTTACAAAATAACGAATTAAATTTAGAAATTGCTGAAGTGTTGCGTGCAGCAGGCCCTTGGGGTCAAGCGTTTCCTGAGCCTATGTTTGATGGTGTATTTGAGTTAATAGATCAACGTTTAGTTGGAAATAAACATTTAAAAATGGTGTTATCCAGTCACGCACAAACAATAGATGCGATTGCATTTAATATTGATATAGAGCAGTGGCCTAATCATCGTTGTAAGCAAGTGCATGTTGCATATCGTTTGGATGTAAATGAATTTCGCGGTCGTCGAAGTGTTCAGTTGATTGTTGAAAATTTGGAGGAGGCTTAATAAGTTTTATAAATAATTTAATGTAAGGGGTCAAAGAATGAAGATGTAAGGGGTCAAGTGTCAGCATCAAACTTATTTAATTGAGATGTAAGGGGTCAAGTGTCAGCATCAAACTTATTTAATTGCGCAATTATATTTTTAAGATTTTATAAGGTTTGTCTTGTTCTATGCTGACACTTGACCCCGCATCTTTGAGTAGTGAGTACTGGTTGCATCATCCATTGTAGATATCAGATCCCACCGGATATTAGGAACCCACTCATGGTCGCTTCCATCTTGATGTAGCATCATTCCTTCCATAGGAGCTCGCTCACGTTTTTTTCGGTGTGGACCATGCTTGCAAGAAGTGTTAACTAACCCCTGTTTTTGCAGGGTTTTCTTCACCCATGTGTAACTACGATCGCCAGAATGTTTTCATTTATAAAAACTAAAAAAGTGTTTAACGTTCCAGCCAATATAATGAGACTGATACAAAGTCGTAAGTGCCATGACCTCATCGACAGGGGCGCGTCGCCATGAAATTTGCGCGATCCGCTTATCAGTTAATCCCTCAATCCCTGATTCTTCATAACGTAATAAATAACGTCTGAATGTTCTATCACTCACTCCTAAAATACGGGCAGCCTCTTCTTGAGTAAGGCGTTTCTCAGTCCAGCTTGTATAAACTTCATCAAAGCGCATCTTCCGGCACTCCTGTAGCAGCCTTGCACGGTTCATCTGTGAGTGACCTCCTTTTCATAAGTCAATCAACAGGTTAAACCGGACAAGTCGTGTGCTACAACTCCGGACAGATCGTGTGCTCGCTACAATTTATGTCTAATTTATAGACAGCAAAAGGGATCTAGAGTACAATATTTTCACCTATTATTTTGAGGTTTCATTATGTTTTCATCAGCAGCGTCCTCCAGCCCCATTAAAACCCGTTCAGATATCGCTGCATCAGTTTGTGGATCTGATCCCGTTAAGTTCGACGGAAAGTATTACCAGATGTTAAAACATGATGATGCGCTTGTATTGGACTCTTATTACGCTTGTCGCGGCTCTGCGAGAGAAACTATTTTATTAAATATGCAATCTGCAGTGTTAGATGGTTATTTTCAAGATTATTTGAAAACAGTGGAAGAAGAAGAGGCTGTAACAGATACGGAAGAGTCAGATCATGAGTCTGAAAATAAAAAAGCAAACGTAAAGTTAGCAAAAAAACCTCAAGATTATTTTCCAAGTCTCGTTAACTACGTGCAAAATTTATTTTTTAAAAATACCAAAGAGATTATAGACCAAAAAGTAAATACCATTATTAGAAATTATCAACCCGATCAAATTATATTATATAGAAAAACGATTCCACTTGAAAATTTTCTAGCAGAAAAAGCCGGTGCATGTCGACATGCTGCGTTAATGACAGGCTATATGCTAGTGAAATTATTTGATCATTTGAATCTGAATGCAGAAAAAGTTTATCGCTTTCGTACAGATTTAATTTTAAAAAACGCTTCATCACTTTATTCTTCAGGTTCAGTTGCGCATGCAGTAATTATTTATGTTGCTGCTAATGGTCATCGATATATGTTAGACAGTACGCGAGGTCTGAGCATGGATGTCACTAAATTAGATGTAAAGAGAAGGGTTAAGTTAGATTCACATTATCCATTATTTAAAACTTCTGAACTGATAACAGCAATAGGTGTTAATTATGCGTCTGTACCCTGTATCGAATCTGTAGCCCGGATTGAGCGCTGCGAAAATCCGAGGTAGGTTTACAGAAGTCGTTGCCTGCAATCCCGGATTTTCGCAGCGCTCAATCCGGGCTACATGCTTGACTCGTGCTAATTCACATCTTTCCAGTTAGTGTCATTTCCAACACAAGCCGTTCCCGACGTATCTTTAGTGTAAGTTCCTTTAGTTGCAGTTAGCGTATACTTACGGCAAAAATGATTTCCATTGACGACTACGGCACGAATAGGCGTTACGGTATAAGTGATGCCGCTAATGCCATTGGTCCAGTGAGTAGACTTACCAGGTGATTTATCCATCGCTCTGGACATCTTTGTTATGTCTTCGTTATCCATGGATTTTCTGAGGGAACCGCCAGCAGAGACACCCGCGACTTCTTCTTGTGTTGCAGTGCCAGGCATAGCTGTCGCTGGGTTCGTTGAGTTCACTGAGTTCATAGGGTTAAATAAGCTGGGTTTAGTTGGTGTGGCATCTTTAGAGTGAGAAAAATACGAGGAGCACCCAGCAATGCTACAAATAGCAGCGATGAGAGTCAAGTTGATGAGTATTTTGTTCATGGGTATTTTCCTATTAATGTAAACGTTATGTGTAAAGTATGAAAGTTATCATTCACGTAAATGATTTGCAATCAATGAACAACCCAGTATGTTACCGTCCCGCTAAGTAAAATTAAAAACAAATAAAGTGAAGTTTGCAAAGCAAAACGGGGAGGGGATAGAATCCATAACAAGCAAAACTTGGATATAAAACTTGCTAAAACGGCTGCATACAACGCTAATGTTGCAAAGTGACTTGTTAAATCTTGATCTAGGTAAAGCAATGCAGTGGCGAGTGAGATTCCTTGTAGTTCAAATAAACCGCCTAAAAATGAAATAACTAATACACCTTGAGTTCCAACGAAATGCTTAGCTAGAGTAATAATCACGACTGCTGATGCGATAAAAATAGAGGTGCGTAATATAGATAATAGATGTAAGGGATTAGTGACTGGCGATGTAGTATGCCCCATTTTTTTTTGGTAATGCAATAAAAAAAAGCTTATCGCCAAGCTGATAATGATCATAACAAAAATAGGTTTGATGATAATAATGAGCAAAGTAGGTGACGCTACCAGTATGATAAGCAGCAGTTCTATTAACGTAGCCGTTGTAGCGAGAATAGCAGAAGCAATCACTGCATGTGTCACTTTAGGATGAGATCTCAGTGTATGAGGCAAATTAGCAAAAACCGCACTGCTTGAAACAAATCCCCCTAAAAATCCTGTCAGAGCCATCCCAAAACTTTCACCAAAAAGACGAATCAGTACGTATCCTGCAAATTGAATGGCAGCTATGACTACAATTAATATTCCAAAATTTCGCGGATTGAACAAATTCCAGGGGTCAATCGTGTGATTGGGTAATACAGGTAATATACCTAATGTGAAAATAACTAATATGATAGTTGTTTCAATTTCATGAGGTTTGAATTTCTTTCTTGCCAGTTTATGTAAGTATTGACGCTCAATTAAAACTAATAAGACGAGAGCACTCAGACTTACCGCTAAAAGATTAGCTGATGGAGCCATATAACCTAAACAATAAACGAGAGAAGCAGAGATTTCTGTTGTAATACCAAGATCAATTTTTCTTTTTTGAATGGAGGTAGAGCGCAGATAGCCGAATATAATTATCGTAAATATAAATGTGCTGATAATAACGGTGATGACAAGTTGATTGATAGTGGCTGTGAGTGTTCCAAGCAAAGCTAATAAAATAAATGTTCTTACACCTATTGCTTGTGTTCCTTCTGCATGGCTATGCTCACGTTCAATCCCAATCAGCAATCCAACCAAAAATGAAATAGCAAACGATACTGATGTCTCTAACATTTTTTAATTCCTTCTATTAGCAGATCGCTAATATCAATTTCATTGGAAGGATGTGAAATAGTGTCACATGAAATAATTGTTTGAGCACCCGCTTGCATTAAATTTTGATAATCGTCTTTATTAAATAATGCATGTACCCCTATGCAAATAGGATTTTTAAATTGTTTATCTAAGAGTTGTTTTATCACGGCACACATGCTCATTCCTGTAGAGATAATATCATCAACGAGAACAGGTGTTTTCTGAGTATCATTTATTTCAGGAAGTGTAACAGACACTTTTCTATCGCCGTGTCGAATTTTCTTCACGATAACGTAGGGTGCATCAGCGTAGCGAGCAACAGCTTCTACCCATTGAGTGCTTTCCTCATCGGGCCCTATGATTAGAGGATTTTTTACATTGTTCTTAATCCATTCTGCTATGGGTTTTGTTGCATGTAACAGTATAGTGGGAACAGAATATATTTCTGAAAGATTTTTGATTCTATGTAAATGCGGATCTATAGTGATTAATTCATCAATATAACTCGAAAGTAATTTAGCAAAAAGAATTGCTGTCACTGCTTCACCGGGTTTGAATTGTGTATCTTGACGCATATAAGGTAAGTAAGGTGCTACCAAGCAGATTTTTTTCGCGCCTAATTTTTTTAATTCTGCAGTGAGAAAAATAAGTGATAAAAAATGATTGTTAGGGTGATCCAAATGAAAAACTAAAATAATTATTTTATCTTTAACGTCGGAGTCAATTCGAATGTAGGTTTCACCATCAGGAAAATTGCGAATGTCAGCTAATCCTATTTCTACTTTTAATTTATCTGCCAGTGTGATTGCTAATGCATTATTTTGAGGTAACGCAAAGATAATTTTACTCATTTTGCGCCTCGACTTATCTTGACTATATCCGGCATCGTTTTAGCAAAGTTGAGTGCGTAATTTAATTCTCCTTTAGAGTCAGCATGTACTCTATAAAGAGTTTGTCCTTTCTCTATGTACGTACCTTGCTTCGCAAAAAATTCTATTCCTGCAGCAGCGTCATGTGGTGCACCCGCTAATTTTGCAACTAAGCTTAAATTTCTATTATCAATTTCAATAACGTTACCTGAATGTGTTGCAATAATATCATGAGTGTAGGCTGCTGAGGGAGGCTCTCTAAATCCGCCTTGTGCTTCACAGATGGCAAGAAATTTTTTGTATGCTGAACCATCATCTAATATTTTTTTTGCTAAATTAAATCCTTCTCCTGGCGTTGCTTTTTTACCTGCTTCTAATAATATCGCAGCAAGTTTGAGAGATTTATTTTTTAGTTCGGACAGATTGTGATTTTCATTTCTCAGTATGGATAAGATATCTTTTGCTTCTAAGGCAGGTCCTATCCCTTTACCTAGTGGTTGAATGCCATCTGATTTCAACACATAAACATTAAGGCCAACTGCTTTACCTATAAAAATAAAATATTTTTCTAATTTAATAAATAATTCATCTGAACGAACTTTTGCAGTTGGACCCACTGGTATATCAATGACAACATCCGTTGCTCCCATGGCTGCTTTTTTAGATAGAACAGAAGCAATCATTTGTCCGTCTGGATCTATATCCAGTGATCTTTCTACGCGAATGATAATATCATCTGCAGGACTTAAACCCAGCGAGCCTCCCCATACCATGCACCCGCCTTCTGAATCAACGACCTGGCGTATCTGTGCTGTGCTGAGTGTCACTGGCGTCATGGTTTCAACGGTATCAGCTGTGCCTGCGGGGGATGTAATAGCCCGTGAAGAGGATTTTGGAATAATAAGACCGGCACTTGCAACAATTGCGACAACAATAGGCGTGGTTCTATTTCCAGGTATGCCGCCTACGCTGTGTTTATCCATGATACTAGGATAATCCCAAGTGAGTTGATCTCCTGTTTTTATCATGGCATGAGTTAAATAAATAATTTCATCAAGGTTTAGGTTGTCTCTAGCGCAAGCGGTAATAAAACTTGAGAGATGTATGTTGGAATATTTTCCTTGAACAATGTCATGGATGATCTCATAAAAGTCGTCTTGTCCAAGTGTATTCCCATATATTTTTGATCTTACATATTTTAATGAGGTGACCTGTGGTGCGTGAGATAGGGTGACGTAATCTCCTTCTTTAATACCTAAATAATTCCACGCGCTTTCAGATAAGCTTGCCTCATCGATTTGTAATATATCCGATTGAATGACATTTAAGGTGGCTATGATGGAGTGACCGTTGACGGATGCGAGTACTTGAGTTTCTGTTTCAAACCCTTCTGATTTGCAGACAAAACAATCTTTGCGTATGTAAATTTTAAATTCATGTAGTGTGTCTATACCTAATCGTACTAGGCGTAATTTGTTTGTTCCATTAGCCATTCATTATTCCTCTACACACTATTTGAATCAGAAACTTTTACACAATTACGACCTGAGGATTTAGCGACATAGAGTGCATCATCAGCAGCACGCAACAAGAGATCGTTAGCGCAGCTTTTAACTTTGTCACTATCAAATGCGGCTACTCCTAAGCTGATTGTGACATATTTAGAAACACTAGAGTTAGGATGCGGGATTTTTAAATTCAAAATGCAGAGCCGCAAAATTTCCGCAAGATGTCTTGCTCCATTAAGATCAGTTTCGGGTAAGAGACAGACAAATTCTTCTCCGCCATATCTTGCGAGTAAATCGCCTGAGCGTATGATTTTATTCTTCATCGCTTGCGCAACTTTTTTAAGACATTGATCACCTGCTTGGTGTCCTAGACTGTCATTGTAGAGTTTAAAGAAATCAATATCTGCCATGATGATAGCGAATGATGTGTCTTTACGTTTTGCTCGTCTCCATTCCAAATCAAAATAGTCATCGAAACGACGACGATTGGCTATCTCAGTTAAAGAATCATGAAATGACATTTCTTGTAAGAGAGTTTGCATTTTCTTTTTTTCAGTGTTGTCTTGAGACACTGCGACAAAATGGTTTATGACACCATGTTCATCGGTTACAGGTGCAACAGACAGGGCTTCCCAAAAGAGACTCCCATCTTTGCGGCGGTCTAGTAACTCGCCTGTCCATACATTTCCCGATAAAATTGTTTTCCACATATGATCGTAATCTTTGGCAGAAGACTGCCCCGACTGAAAAATGCTGGTGCAGCGTCCGTATAATTCTTCGCGGCTATAGCCAGTGGTGATGCTGACTTGAGGATTGGAATAAATAATTTTAGCGTCTGTATCCATTAGCATAACTGAGCTAGGGCTGTATTCGATCGCGGCTTGCATGAGACGCAGCCAATCACGCTCTTGTTTTTCTTTTGTGATGTCACGAAATGCTATAACAGCACCTGTAGTATCATTTTGAAAAGAAATAGGTGTGACAGTCACGCTGATAGGAAATTTTGTTCCATCTTTATGCCAATAAAATTCTTCATCGCTAGTATATAATTGTTTATTCTTGCTTTCCGTTACAAATGAACAAATCATCGCCTCGGCACTATTGTCATTGGGTGCTCGGTGAAATATAGAGTGACCGTTTTTGCCTAGTACCTCATCTTCGCGCCAGCCTAACATTTTGCATGCTGCAGCATTAATAAAATTAACGATACCCTCTGAATTGACAACTAATAACCCTTCACCTAGTGATGCGGTGATGTCATGTAAATGTTTTTCATGAAGCTCAATTTCCATTTTAGCTTGTTGCAGAGCACGTGTTATTTTTTCATTTTTATGCAGAGCTTCTTCTAATTCTTGTGTACGAGTACGTACTTGGTCTTCTAATATAATTGTAGATTCGAATACGCTAAAGTCACTAGGTTTAGCATTCATGGTATCTTCAGAGCGTTCAGTGAGTACAGCGACAACTTTATTAAGCCGCTCAATTTCTTGACGCAGCAACGCTACGTCATCTGAGTTGGCAGGCGTCTTAGTCATGATCTTTTTTTCCTAATTCGCCAATAGCAAGTCCGGTAATAGTTTGATTGATATGTACGCCCATAAATTGCTCGCCAAAAGTATGGAAGCCTACTACGTTATTTTTTTTAAAAATTTCTTCAACGGGTTCTTTAAGGTGAGTGCGTGCTATTTCTAGATTTCGAAGCAAGCAGTCACAGGCTATCACTACTTGGGGCTGTCCAATTTCGGAATGAATACTGTCGAAAGTTTCTTTTAAATTTGTTATCAAATCTACTCCTTGTGCTATGCGGAATACAATGCCCGTGTCTATGGCACAATAGAACAACATGCTTCCGTCAGCGTTAGCACTCTGAATGGAGCGTACGTAGTCCATACCATTAATGCGTACTACCAAAGGGTAGGCTGCAAATTGTGTTGTGCTTAGGTCACTCACTTTGACACCTACGTGTCGGGCATATTCTTCTGCAGCAGGAAGTCCATTGATTTCATAGATAACTCTGCGTGATGCATCTGCTTTTGTGACAACCAACTTTTCTTGGCCGCTTATAAAGTGCTGCGCCTTGAATAGTTTAAATGGATAAATGGTATTGATGAGTATGAGTACTACACTGTCTGTATGAAAGGCTCCATTGCAAAACACCCATGTCGTTTTAAATTCTTGGTCGTCACTTGCTGAGCCTCCAAAAAGGCCAATGTTGCCTAAAGCATTTTGAAATGCACTCACTACCGGTTCTTCGCGTTTAGAGATGCCGTCAATTAACATAAAACCAAATGTGTTTTCAGGTCCTGTATTTGATTTTTTTTCTTCGAGTTGCTGCAGCAGATCGTTAGCAAATTCCTTTCCATTTTCTCTATTAAATTCTTGTAATATATCGTGATGACCTGCTACAGCTGTGAAACCATGAGTTGAAAAACTGACACCTGACAGGCTGTAATGTAGTGAGCCTGCTGTTCCAATTTCTCCTGCGGTTGTACAACCCACTACGAGCACGTCAGGGAAGAGTGTATTCATTTCACTGGCAATGGCGAAAAGATCATAATGGCTAGAGCAGAAAAAAATGACCAGTGCCATGTCAGGCATAGCAATGGCTGCGTGCAGCTCACGTACGGCTGTACGAGGTTTTTTTGAAATGGATTGGCCCATTAAGATACGATGTTGGGTGTTCAAATCAAACCTCCATGGTTTTCATCTATGTCATGTTAAAGTAAGGTTGCACAGGTAGTTTAAAACCCTCTTTAGTAATGAGATATATGCAGCATTCAACAACAGATAAATCGTAACGTTTTCCAGCACCTGAAGTTAATTCATCTAATGTTTCTTCTAGGCTGCGTTTAGGACGATAGGGGCGATGCGAGCTCATGGCTTCAAATACATCAGCCACACTGACTATCTTGGTAGTAAAAAGAATTTCTTTATCTGTTAGTCCATGTGGATAACCTGATCCATCTAAACGCTCGTGATGATGCAAGAGAATATCAGATATGGTTTTATTGAAAGGAACAGATTGAGCGATCTTATACCCAGCTTCCGGATGCGTTTTGATAAATTCAAATTCTAATTTGGTAAGTTTAATGGGTGAGATTAATATCTCTGCAGGAACTTGAATTTTTCCTATGTCGTGTATCAAAGCACCCAGATAAACTTCGTGCGTTTGTTCAGGTGATAATCCAAGTCGTTGGGCCATCGTTTCTGCAAGTGTTGCTACACGAAATTGGTGACCTGCTGTATACGGGTCACGTTGTTCTGTAATCAACGCAACAGCTTCTACAGTTTTGTCTAATCTCGATTGTATTTCTTTATTCGCTTTATTTAATGAAATAGTTTGTGCCTGTACTATGTCTGATAAATGTTGTTTATGCTGAGAAAGTATTTTATTGCTTTCTTCAAGCATATTTTTTTGAAATTTATTTTCTAGAATAATCGAAACTGAAATCGCAAACGTATTGACAACAGGATCGAAGATTTGAAATTTTTCACTGTCAGATACTTTCAATGCAATAATGCCATAAAAAACATCGGCTGTTCTTACTGGATAAACTTGAATATCTTTTTTTTCTAGCGATGCACAAAGCTGCTCAAAATCGTCGAGGTTGAATTTTCCTTGTTTCAGATTAATGTTACCAATAAATTTTGACACTATGATTTGATCTGAGGGCGTTGTAGTTTCTATCAAGCTAACATCGCTTTGAATAACGCCGGGTATGGTATTTAGAAGTTTTTCAAGATAGCGAGTGATGTTTTCACTTGTGGTAAAAGCGAAGAGCGCACTATGCCCAGCATATAATCGTAATAGAACATTATCTTCGATAGTCATGTCTGTTGTGGGCATAATTATCTTCTATAGTGGTATGCTCTAAAAAATTGTTTAGGCCTATGTGGGGTAAACAGTCAATTTAATATTTTTAGTAAATTTTACAACCAACGCTTTTGACTTAGATTTATTCCCACCTATTCAATTGTATCATAGAAATGAGCGGCGCAATCTAGCTTAGGTTTTCAGTATCTTGAAATGGCATACGTCACTGTCATCTGTAGTATACTTAAGCATATTAATGTAACACTGTGCAGCAAGCATCAGGAAACTTCGCTAGGATTCATGCACAAACACTTTGAGCAAGGTGAACATTATTAATACTATGCAGCCAGAAGAAGTTAAAAATTGGCTGAAAGAATACCATAGCAGAAAATAATTATGTTCACTCATATAAAATCAATCATAAAAAATAAGAGGGTAGATTCATGCGCATTCTGCATACTATGCTGCGTGTAACAGATTTAGATAAATCATTAAATTTTTATACCCATGTGTTAGGTATGAAATTATTACGAAAAGAAGATTATCCTGAAGGAAAATTCACATTAGCGTTTGTAGGCTATGCTGATGAGTCAAAGCAGGCTGCATTGGAGCTTACTCATAATTGGGGTGAGCATCAATATGATCATGGCACTGGCTTTGGTCATGTTGCAATTGAAGTAGATGATGTTTATGCAGTTTGCGATGATATACATAAACGCGGCGGTAAAATAAAACGCCCAGCAGGACCTATGAAGGGCGGCACTACGGTGATTGCATTTGTTGAAGATCCTGATGGTTATTTGATTGAGCTGTTGGCTAAGAAGTAGATGCACAAAATTATTTTTGGAAAAATTTAAATGAAAAAGCAATCATTTTCACTGCAAACCAAGCTCGCTCTTTTTGTGAGTATCATACTGTGGTCATCTGCATTTGTAGGCATTCGTATAAGTTTAACAGGATATACGCCCGGATCACTTGCCTTATTTCGTTTTTTAATTGCGGCAATATGTCTTTATTTTATTTGTCTTTATCTCCCTAAACGAAAAAAAATAAAAATGAAAGATAAATTAATTCTGTTATTCATAGGTGCAATTACAGTAGGAGGTTATCACGTCGCATTAAACTACGGTGAATTGAGTGTGTCTGCAGGTATTTCGAGTTTTATCATTTCTCAATCACCCGTGTTTACAACCTTGTTAGCGATTATCTTTCTGAAAGAACGTATTAATTTTCTTGGTATGTTTGGCATGTTAATCAGTATATTTGGTGTGAGTATGATTTTATTTGGGAATCCAGAAAAAATAAATTTCACTATAGGAAGTTTATATATTTTAATTTCCGCATTTTTAGGAAGTGTTTATTCTGTGGTGCAGAAATATTTTATTGATAGATATAATGCAATTGAAGTGACTTCTTATTTAGTCTGGGGAGCAGCAATTATTTTGCTTCTCTATTCCATACCCTTAAGCCATGAAATTTTACAAGCTTCCTATACTGCAACATGGTCTGTGATTTATTTAGGAATATTTCCCGCAGCAATTGCGTATTTAACTTGGAGTCATGTATTAGCAAATATGCCCGCATCGCGTGCTGTAAATTATCTTTATTGGATGCCAATTATCGCGTCATTTTTAGGTTGGATTTTTTTAGACGAAATTCCAACTTTGCTCTCATTGTTGGGCGGTATTATCGCCCTATTAGGTGTGTGGGTATTGAATCATTCATACAAAAAAATAACGATGCCGGTGATGATAGAGGAGCAGTCTATCTCAAAAAACTAATCCTCACGCTTGTCGGACATTTAAATCCATTTAAATCAATTAGTTACCGTCACTCGTAAGGGCAAGTTCTACAGTGCAGTGCGACAGTAATACCTCAGATTCATGTTTTTTTAAAAAGTTTGACTATACTTAAATATAGGCAGAAGTTAGCGCTGAAATTGAGGTTATTCATGCCTTATCTTAACCTTTTGAAATAATGTGAGTAATTTTCACCGATTTTTGGATGAGAGATCGTATAACGATAAGTTTGTATAGCAGGGAACAAAATAATGTTGCTGGTTACAGTGACGCGTTTTTAAATGAAATTACAAATATTCAAAAAATTTATAACGGCTTAGTTAATGCAGCAAAAGATACAGGCCGTGAATCCCCTGAATTTATTATTTCTGTACTTTTAGTTCCTGACTGGACTAGGAATGGTAATGCTTATGACAACCCGGAATATTTAATTAAAAAAAATGCTTTTTTAACACAAGCTAATGGAGTATATGGAGTTTTACAAAACGTAACAGTAACCGATTTTTCCGTAGAGCCACATTCAATACCCTCACTATCAAAGTATATGCACCCACTAAAAGCAATGGGTAGTAATGCGGATCTAATTAAAACTGTAGCGTTGATTAACAACATGAAAAGACGCCATCTTCAAATTGATAGTAATACTATAGTGCATAGTTTTAAGGAGTTATATAACAATACGTTTAACGCTGCTGAACAGCGGGATGGGATTAATGCCAGTTATTATGATCCAAAATATGTAACAGCTCATAATAAAATGGTCTATACCACACCTACTGGGGGCTTAGCCCAATCAGGAGACTTATTAAAAGACCTCCTGCAATGGTGGTGCGCAGCGCATAGAAATGATGATAATCAAAACGGGGATAAAAGATCGGATAAAAATTCTATCTATTCTAAGGTATTTACTCGTGCTTTATGTAGCGTGGGATATGTTGAAAAATTTGAATGTTCTTCTGATGGTAATCAGGAAAGAATTATTTATCCAGCTACTCTGAGCGATAAAGTTTATTGGTTAACAGATTATATGAGTACTGCATTAAATATGTCATGGAGCGTTAATGAAATTACTTTATCCGAAAAACTTAAAAATCTTCCCTCTTGCGATGTTGGTGACGATGGTAAGTTTAATTACCAGTGCTTATTAAATGTTATAAAAAAACATACTGGAGATCTATCTTTGCATAGCCAAGCGCTTCAACTCCAGGATGAGAGTGATACGGGGGAACTTTCTCGCGAGCGTCTTTTACATGTCTCAAACGTTAAACTAGAAATAAAAGCTGCAAGAGATTTTTGTCGCGCAGCTATGCACCACACTCCTCACTTGGCCGAAAAAATTGCAAAGCTTTTTCCTGATACTCGACTTGTGGATGATTTATCCAGATTACTATTTAATCGTACCGTTAAGGAATTACAAAGAGAAGCTCATAGCGCGGCTCACTCAGCGCCGGCTATCAATCAGCTAGTAGGGAATGCGCCTGCTTCAAGCTCCTCTTCTGCTACTAACAATAGTAAATCAGCTTCAGAAGAGGAGCATATAAATTATGCTGGCCCGCGTAAGTAATTTAAGGATTTTATATATTTTACTTAACCTGGTTATTTTTTTTGAGTGGTGATGGGCTAATTGAATTTTCAGGATGGACTTTTATGGGATTAACCGATTGAAATAAGGTATTAAACCAAGTTTTTTTCTTCTCTTCTGGTTTGGAGGGCTCATAACTTGCAAGGGTTTCTACAATTAATTCGGCAACTTTAGTAAATCCACGCTTTTGTGCAATCTCTAAAGCTGTTCGACCTAAGGGATCTTTTACATCTACTTTTGCGTTTGCTTTTATTAAAATAGCCAGCATATTATCATCATTCCGCACTACTGCCTCTATAACAGCGCAAGTACCAGAATGAGTTTGTTCATTAACGTCGCAGCCTTTTTTTAATAACTTCAGGACTTCCTCATCATCTCCTGCCGAGACTAAATCAATTATCGGAATGCTACGGCCTGTCATCATATTAATCACCTTTTGCCAATATATTAGTTACCTGCAGTTAAATTACACACCAAGAACTATGATAAAAGATATAGGAAGGGTTAAATTAGGCCCCTGCTTTTTAATGCTCTCCCGCGATCTTATGTGACGAGGAAGTGGAAGTAGCTTGTTGATACACTATAAATTTTTTTTAAAATCAATTAGTTACTTATGTGATGTCTTTTTGAATAAGCCTTAAGCTAGCCTTAATAAAATCAGTATATAATATGTACAACAAATACATATTAATACAGCATTTAATCATGGGGCGGCAATATATGTACGAGATTAATTATTTAAGACATCGAACACTCATTTTAAACCAACGTATCTTTGTGTCTAGAAAGTTCCAGCTAGAGATTTTTAAAAAACTTCAGCATAGTGAACTTAGGGAGATGATGGCTAATGTTTTATATAAAAATACGAATAAAAAATTAATTAAAATGATATTAGAAGAAGCGCTGGAGCATCAAAGCATACAAGAAGTTGTAAAAGAGACACTGTTATCATTTTTATCTCGTAATGTTCCTTTTACCTCATACTGCCATCAAATCATAGCTGGGTATTACGCAAACGAATTAGATGCTCTGAGTGAGAGTGAAAAATTAACTCATTTAGACACGACTAAGGCAGTCATTAGCAAGACGACAGACATATATCTTCTTAACATATTATTTACTAACTTGCTGAAATTGATGTCTAAACAGGATAAGCACGACACTATTAAAGAATTATTCAATAATTTTCTTGAAGAATTAGATGAGTCACTTGTACTTATATTTAAAAAACATTTTACTGTCGTTTTAGAGCTACTCAATTACAACACTCATAAAGATACTATGATTAAATTGATTGAAGATGCTCAGACTAAACTTGAAAATATAGTCTTCAAAGAGCATCACAATTATTTTTCATCTCATGATGTTATTGAGCAAAACAAATTATCACTCGAGTCATCTGAATTACCTTTAAATGCTAAGCAAAATAATAGTCCCGTCTATACATACCTTAGCGATTATGAGAAATCTAGAAAACTATTATCTAACAATCACAAATTGACTCTGTTTGGCATGCTTAAAGAAGCTAACGCGGTCGTGAATAATGAAGATATGGTCAATAAGATTGATGCGTTATGTAGCATTCAATAAGTTTGTTAATTTTATATTTTGTTCTATTGTATTCGGTTGCATGATGGATAATATTTAGAATTGGCATTCTCTCAATTTTGTCGAACCTTCCTACCACCTATTTAGAATCTACCCCGTACTAAATCCTATCTACATTGAGTATAAACCAATGTAGATAGGATACTTATGGCTATATCATATCGTTATCCATGCTTTTGCCATGTCTCTCGGGCTCTATCAAGCGATCTGGCTGGGTCTGCCATTTCTTGCATACGTTCATAGCCAACTTTGGCTAACCAAAGTTTTATAGGCTCAGCTTTGGGGCTGGGGACGGATTGAATTAGGCGTAGAGAAACACAGGGGTCAGGCCTGCAGAGAAACACAGGGGTCAGGCCTGCAGTGTGCGTTAAAAAATAAAAAATAGAGATAACGCACTTCGCAGGCCTGACACCATTTCACTTCGCAGGCCTGACACCATTTCACTTCGCAGGCCTGACACCATTTCACCATTTCCCTAGAGGTAAAATTAACTAGCTGGTACATCAACATAAAATGCTTCTGTGTCTGTTTGAGCAATCGTTATCATCATCATTCTTCACTGGTGTCTCTTCAAAATTTACTACCGAGAACGTTTTCTTATTATGTTCAACACGCCAATGAAAAGTTGATTGAGTTTCTTGTTTAGTTATATCAAATAACAAAAGTTTATTAGCAGAATTTTTGCGTGGAAGATAAGTATATCCTCTTGTTAATTTCGCATTTTCTTCTTTTAATGGAAGATAAACACGTTCTTTCATTAGTGCATCGAATGTTTCACAAACATAATTACCCTCTTTTTTGGTTTTGCATTCTAAATCAATACGAGGGACATGCTGATAAAACTGATGTATCTCTGGAGTATCTAGAGCTAAAAAAGGTTGGTCACCATCATGTCCCAATGCAATTATCTTTTTCATAGAAAAAGTAATATCGGGATGAGAGGAAAATAAACGCATAGGAACAAGCTCGACGCTAGCATTGTAAGGCAAAGGATTCCTTTTTAATTCGTCATGCAAGTAATAGGCTAAACGATGTGGATGTACTCTTCCAAGATTGGTGATAAATATGACGCCGCCTGTTTGTGATAATTTAATTAATTCGGGTAGTGCGCATTGCGTCATATGTTGCATGCGTTTTTTTTCAATGCTAGGGAGTTTACTTAAATCCTTAGTAAGGTACTTTAATTCTGCGCTAGGAAGATCAATGCATCGAAAAGAAACTGATTGTTGAGATTCCTTAATGAGTTGATAAAATTTCATTATCTCAATAACGAATGGATAAGTGTCGATGATATCCTTGGTATTTTTATGTTGGCTTAAGAAATTGAGAGCGTGCTGTTCTACAAATTCTCCTTCCGCACCGTAAGATTTCAGAAACTTACTTAATGCAGGGCTCGCAAGATATTCTGCTCTATTGTAGGTGCCGTCGGGTTTTTTTGATAATTTTTTAAATTCCCAAAGAGCAGCACCATCCTCAAGGCTAGGCTTAAATTTTTCGATTAAGTCATTTAATGATCTATCACAGGGTTGTTCTGAGAGTACGGCTATTTTAAGCCCAAGCTGTTTGGCCTTAATAATGTGTCTTGCAACTAAATGTGATGCGGCGGCATCTTCATGATGTTCACCCATTAGCAGAATAGTAATCTTAGGCATTTTTAATTTGCTGATAATATTGATGTTATGGTGCGCCCGGAGGGATTCGAACCCCCGACCACCTGGTTCGAAGCCAGCGTTGGCGTATTTAAATTGTAATATAATCAATACGCTGTGATTTATTGGCTGTATTAAAACCGTTCTAAGTCATGGTAAATATAGGGTAAATCACTCACAGTATGTGACAAATTCTCTACATTCCAAGTATTGAAAATACACCACTAAGTGATATACTTAGTGTAACAAGGAATAGAATAAAAATGCGAATCTTTAAAAACAAAATGTTTTTTAAATGGGCAAAATCGGAAGGCTTAACTGATTTAATTTTGAGGAAAGCTGCTGAGGAGATTGGCCAAGGATTGATTGATGCGAATCTCGGCGGCCATTTAATTAAAAAACGTGTTGCGCGTAAAGGACAGGGAAAACGTAGTGGGTTTAGAACGATTGTCGTTTTTCAAAAAGATTATCGAACTTTTTTTATTTACGGATTTCCAAAAAATCAACGCGATAACATAAATGATCAAGAAGAAAAGGGGCTGAAAAAATTAGCCCAAGATTTACTTGAAGCATCTGATCGTGAGTTAAAAGAAATGATTGTTAATAGTGACTTATACGAGGTTGGCCATGAGTAGAGCTAAAAAAGAGAAACATCCTGGCATATTAGAAGTTGTGCATGAAACGGCGAAAGGGTTGTATGATGCCCATATTATTAATGCGACTACCATGCGGGAATTTGATGAATTATGTCTTCCCAAAATTAAAGAATTGTCGCCGAGACAAATTAAAAGTATTCGCCTACGTGAGAAGGTTAGTCAGCCTGTTTTTGCTAAATTTCTAAATACGACTCTTTCTACTGTAAGGCAGTGGGAACAGGGTGAGAAACATCCAAGAGGAACATCGTTGAGATTGTTGAATCTTGTGGAAGAAAAAGGACTAGCTATTTTCACTAGCAGTTATAATCAAGAGGAAACTAGAGTTTAGAAATTAATACAATGATAAATTCAAGAATACTTGAACACAAAATTTTTGTTCTGAAGTGCTTGAATAAGTGGAGTGAAAAATGAGTTTTTTCTGACCGTCTTTGCCAATATCAGAAAATAACACAGTATCAAATAACCCTGTGAGAAAAATAATTTTATCTTGCTATATATCGCTCTCTTAACTCATGGAGATTTTATGAAAAACAACATAATGATTTTATTGTTCATCTTCCTTTTTAATAACAATCTTTATGCCTCATCAGCTATAGAGGATAAGTTTACCGCAATACAAAAAATTTATTTCCCAAAATTAAATTTGCGTGTGCCAGTATCAGATTTGAAAAAATTACCTAAATTTACTGATAAACTTGATGCGTTGGCATTTGAAGTATCGAAACAAAAACATTTCAATTCCAAAAATGAAAAAGCAACAGCGGGATTGATTTTAATTTATGATGCTATGTTTAATATGAATATTGTGATAGGTATCACAGAAAATAAATTAATTTTGGCAGATTATATTAAATATAGATCTTATGCAAATCCTCATGTATCAGAAAATGAAGAATTACAAGCTCGCTTGCAATATGTGATTACTGAACTTCGTGAGGCATTAGAATTGAGACCAGATGATCACCGTATTGATAGCTGGATTGCAGCAAACAAGATGCAAGCACAAAAAATAAAGACAGGAAAAATTTCTCAACGCTCTAAAACAGCATTATTAAATTCTATTAGTGCTAGACCTTCTTTTAACTTGTGGACGGCAATTTTAGGTTTACATAATCAACCACCTGAATCTAATCAAGCATTATTAGCGGCCGCAAAAAATTTTGTTGATGCTGCTGATCAGGGTAAAGATCCTTGCACATTACATCCATCGGATTGTATCAGTTCTTGGAAAGCGCCTTTTAATTTTCAAGCCTCAGTGACGGAATTAGGCGATGTGTTTTTTCAACAAGCGGAATATTATCTTGCTAAAGGTGATGTCAAAAAAGCCATGATGTTGACGGGTTATGCTGCAGGAACCTATAAACAATTGTTTAAACCCAAACGAGTTAAATTAACAGAACAATGGCCCGATTATTCAGCATTAACTATTCGAAAAAAACAATTAAAAGATTTGCAAAAACAAATTGTGCCAAAAGAGAATTTATCTTGGCTCTACCCCACATAAGGGGGCACTTTAATCAAAAATGAATTACCTTACTTATTGATTAGATGAGTAAAGGAGATTAAAGATGCCCCGTAAGGATAATATCCTAAATTTGCCTGGATTTTCCATTAAAAAAGTAAGCG
>JARLJN010000013.1 GCA_031291255.1 Gammaproteobacteria bacterium | reverse complement strand
CCCGTCACTAAAGAAAATGGATAACTAAATACCTGGCTACGTAAATTCATTTTTTATCCTGTTTGAACAATTAATTAGACATACCCAGTTAGATAATGTGCTTTAGTCAATTTGATGAGAGGAACTAACTGAGGAAGATTAAGATAAACTTAAGGGAGGCCATGGTAATGGTGTGTAAAATAAATGTCTATATGTTTTATTGGTTAAAAAATAGTCTAATGCTGTTTTTTTAATATAAGATAATGCCTTTATTGAGTATTTTATTTTTAATTTTTTTACCCTAGCCTTGATTTCACAAAGCGTCATCAAGGATCGATCACCGGCCCATCTAGGGCAAGCCATCACAAAAAAATGGGGGTGTTATCCTTTAAGCCCGTTGGCACCAAGAGGGGATCATGATCAAGTTAACATCGCCGTTCTCTCTTAGAAGAGTGTTGTTGTTCCTTGACATCCTCACCGGCCTAAAGGCCAATGATTCCTACCGTGCTCGAGCTACCAATGATTGAGCCACTTCGGGGGGTTCCTGATTCATCGAGTGGCCTAACCGCACCATCTCTCCACAGGCTAACTGGGCATGCCCTGCCCTTAAAATATTAATCGCACCAACAAGGTCAGCATTATTTTCATATTGACATTGCGTGCAAGCAAAACGTGACTGCGTGAGTCGATTTTCTGATGCGATATATCCACAATGTGGGCAAGTTCGACTGGTGTTTCTTGGCGAAACAAACACAACTGTTCCACCACGCCACCATTGCTTATAGTCAAGTTGTCGCTTTAATTCATACCATCCTTGATCTAATATCGCCTTATTTAATCCGCTCTTTGCCTTAACCTGCCGACCAGGCAAATCACTTGTACCGGCCGCACTCTTACTCATATTTTTAATTTGCAAATCTTCCAAACACACCATCGCGTGGTTTTTGCTAATGATGTTGCTTGTTTGATGCAAATAATCTTGCCTAATATGCCGAATTTTTTTATGCAGACGACTAACTTTTCCTATGGCTTTTTTCCAATTTTGGCCGAATTTCTTTTTTCTGCTAACGGCTCGTTGATAAGCTGCTAAACGTTGTTGATGTGACTTGAAACTATTCACTGCTTCAAAGACCGTTCCATCTGATAGTGTCGCTAACCGTGCAATGCCCACATCCACCCCAACCGACGTTGTAGAAGGATGAAAGCTGACAGCCACATCGCGTTCTGTTTGAATACTCACATACCATTTATCGCAAGATCTGCTAATCGTCACCTGACTAATCTCACCTTCAACTTGACGACTATTGCGATAACGCACCCAGCCTAATTTAGGCAAATAGACTCGGCTATTCGCTTGATCAAGCTTCACACCTTGCGGAAAACGAAATGCATCGCGTACGCCGCGACGCTTAAATCGGGGAAAATCAGCGCGTTTAGCAAAAAAGTGTTGATAAGCGCGTTCTAAATCTTTTAACGCTTGCTGCAATGCTTGTGATGGAGAAACCTTAAGCCATACCCATTCTGGATTATTACGCCATAGGGTGAGCTGCTTACATAAGCCTGCATAAGTTAACTTTTTCTCGCCACAGTCATAACGCTCTTTTTGCAACGCTAACGCTTTGTTATAAACAAAACGACATGAACCCGCAATGCGGTATAATTGCCGCACGTGGGTGCCTGTTAATCTTAATTCAAATTTAAACGCTTGCAGTCGTTTCATCTGAGAAATATACTTTGGCCTATGAATAAAATCAATCAAATAAGAACTGGAAGACACTGTGTATTCAATATGCACGTACATTTGGTCTTTGTGACAAAATATCACAAAAAAGTATTCAATGCCGCCGCTATCAACATACTAAACATCATCTTTTCGGAAGTATGCGCCGACTTTGGCGCAATCCTGATAGAAATGGATGGTGAAAATGATCATGTGCATTTACTCATTGAATACCCACCAAAACTAGCCGTATCCAGCCTCGTTAATAGTTTAAAAGGGGTATCTAGTCGTTTATTAAGGAAACACTTACCTGCATTAGCTAAAAATTACTGGAAGGGAACTTTGTGGTCACCCAGTTATTTTGCTGCTTCTTGCGGCGGTGCACCGATTAGTATCGTGAAACAATATATTCAACAGCAAGCATCACCGAATTAAAAAGCTGGAGACGCCTGCGGCGTCTATGCTTTCCATCCCCGCCATGAATGACGGGGCTTTTCGCATGTTTTTTGGTATAAGGAAATGCAACTGTCACTAATACCACCGCCTTACAAAGGGTCTTCTATTTTTAAAAGACAATACATCAGCTTAAGGCTAGTTTTGCCTCCATTACTTTTATATCTTTGTTAGGGACGATTAAGAAAAACCAGGCAAAGAAAGCTGCCACGCCACAAGTGGCAATCAAGATACTAACTGGACCTGCCGTTTTAGTGGATAAATGGCTCATCACCGCACTGCTAAAAGCTGAAAATGAAAAGTTTAGCAAAAGAGAAGCGGCTGAGGAAATACCCACCATCTGTGGAAAGGGGATCACCGCCCCAACGGCGGTGATAGTCATGACAAACCCTGTGCCCACGTAGAAAATGACCATGGGTAGCATGATCATGCTGACGCTGGCATAGCCTAAATTTACCCCTATCGTCATGAAAACGGTAGATAAGGCTAAAATAGTGACGCCTGTTCCCATCATGCTGACCAAATCATAGCGTTTGACTAATCGCCCACAAAGTAAAGTACCTACCAAATGGCCTAGTGCTAAACAAGTAATAAATAATCCAAATTGGTTTTTGGTTAAATCAAATGTTTTGATTAATAAAAATGAGGAAGCGGTATTAAAAGCAGATTCCCCTGCTATCATAAAAATGGAACATAATACATAGCCTAAAAATAAACGATGACTAATAATCGTTTTATAATAGGTAAAAATGTTAGATAAGTTTAGCCCAATGTGAGACTGGGGTTCATGTGTTTCGCGCAAGAAAAAAAAGCAAAGCACAGCAATTACTGCACCATAAACACTCATCACCAAAAAGGCTAAACGCCAAGAATAATAAGTGGCCATGAGGCTGCTTAGTAGGGGAAGAAAAACAATAACAACAGAAGCCGCTAAAAAAATATGGCTAAAAGCAACCGCCGCTTTATTATCTTTATAAGT
>JARLJN010000102.1 GCA_031291255.1 Gammaproteobacteria bacterium | reverse complement strand
CAATAATACATCATTTAAAAGTGTTACCTATGTCCCCGTCCAAGTGTTACCTATGTAGCCGGTCTATACATGCTTTTTAAGAAACCCAACATAACGTCATGTTGGGTTTCGTAAAAAGCACTCAACCCAACCTACAGCTTCCCGGATTTTCGCAATGCTCAATCCGGGCTACAAAAGCTCGTTTTATATTCTGATAATTGTTCTGCAGTTAATAAGAATACACCGCCTCCGCCATTTTGAAATTCCAGCCATGTAAAGGGAACTTCTGGAAATTTATCGGCTAAAGCGATTTCGCTATTTCCGACTTCTACGATAAGAATACCGTTAGGATCTAAGTAGTCAGATGCATTTTGTAAGATACGTATCGCTAAGTCTAAACCATCAGTACCAGCAGCTAATCCTAGTCTAGGTTCATGATGGTATTCAGTCGGTAAAGCAGCCATATCCTCTGCATCCACATAAGGAGGGTTGCTCACTATAATGCTGAATTTTTGTTTGGGGACAGTATTGAATAAATCTGACTCATAAAGAGATACGTTTTGTTCAACGTTATGTCGTAACACATTTATATGAGCGACTGCTAATGCGTCAGGTGAGATATCACTTGCAACGATATTCGCGTCTGGGAAAGCTTTCGCGCAGGCAATCGCAATGCATCCACTGCCTGTGCAGAGATCCAAAATGGAGTGTATAGAGTCTGGATCGATAAAGGGTTGAAATTGATTCGCAATTAATTCGGCAATGGGTGAACGAGGGATGAGCACTCTTTCATCGACATAAAAAGATAAATTAGCAAACCAGGCTTCATGTGTAAGATAAGGAACAGGAATTCTTTCACCTATACGCCGCGTGATGAGCATGACTATTTTTTCTCTTTCATCAGAGGTGACTCTTGCCTCTAAAGTCACGGGATAAAGATCATGTGTTAAATGTAATGTGTTAAAAATTAAAGCGACGGCTTCATCCCAAGCGTTTTCGGTGCCATGACCATAATATAGGCCTGCTTCATTGAAGCGGCTGACGGACCAGCGTATTAGGTCCCGGATGGTGCGTAAATCTGTTAAATCAGTCATGGTGTCGGTCTCATTTAAAAATTGATAGCCGCATTTTAGCAGTCTTGGGTGAATTATAGAAATCCCATGTGTATAATGCGAAGAAATATAACCTAGGCTTTATGGGATAGCCTAAATGTTCGGTCATCTGTTTATGTAGCGTGGACTAAGGCGTACAGCGCCGAGTCCGCGAGGTCTATATTATTCATTCCCGGACATGCTGCGCTTTGTCCGGGCTACAAAAAAATAATACCGAATACTTACGGGATAGCAAAGTATGTCGTTGAAAATTGGACCTATAGTCTTCGATTTAATAAGCACAGAGCTAAGTCCTGAAGAGCGGGAGATACTGCAACATCCATTAATTGGCGGCGTGATTTTTTTCTCGCGTAACTTCGAATCTCCTGAACAAATCTCTCAACTCTCTCAAGAAATACGTGCCTGCCGAAAATCACCTATTTTAATCACCGTTGATCAAGAAGGCGGAAGAGTGCAGCGCTTTCGTGAAGGTTTTTTACGTCTGCCAGCAATGGGTAGAATAGGGCAGTTGTATGCAGAATCTCCTCAAGTTGCCTTAAGTTTAGCATCCACTTCAGGTTATTTAATGGCATCAGAAATTCTTTCTGTGGGTGTTGATCTCAGTTTTGCACCCGTGCTTGATATTGATTATGGAAATAATGAAGTGATAGGTCTAAGAGCTTTTCATCAAGACATAGACCCTCTTACTTCGTTAGCAAAAGCTTTTATGCAGGGCATGCAAACAGCAGGCATGGCAGCCGTTGGAAAACATTTTCCTGGGCATGGTGCTGTCACTGCTGATTCACATTTAGATTTACCCATTGATTCGCGTTCCTTGAAAGAAGTTACAGAAAAGGATTTAGTTCCATTTAAACACTTAATTGAATTTGGTATTCAAGGTATCATGGCGGCTCATATACTTTTTCCACAAATTGATACACAACCTGCTGGTTTCTCATCGTATTGGTTGAAAGAGGTTTTACGTAAACAGCTTAATTTTCAAGGCATGATTTTTAGTGATGATTTAAATATGAAAGGCGCGCATATTGCAGGGGATTTTCCTGACAGAGCACAGGCTGCACTCGAAGCAGGATGTGATATGGTGCTTATTTGTAACGACAGAACAGGTTTAGTTAAAACAATAGATGGCTTGCCACATAATAAATTTATTGTTTCAGATGAAAAATTTTTGGCGATACAAGGTCGTTTCAACAACACGCATCAAGCTTTAAAAAATACACCGATGTGGCGAGAGCAACATAATTATTTTGACACATATGCAAAGCAATATGATTTGTAGTGGGTTTAAGCGATAAATTACCGGGGTGGCGCGGAATGGAGGGCTCCCACCGCGCGGAGCTTGCGAGCACGGTGGGATACCTGCAGCGACAGGACCCCGCACACTGATTTTTTTTTATAATTAATAAATGAGAGAGAGTGATGAATAATACTGTAGAGAAAATGAAAGCTGTACTCGAAACCGCAGAATGTCTACATGATTTTGCTACTATAGAAAAAGCATTAGATAAAATGGCAGTTGAAATTACAAAAAAATTAAAAGATACAAATCCCATTATTCTCTGTGTCATGGTAGGTGCTTTAATTCCTACAGGACATTTAGTGACACGTTTAAATTTCCCATTACAAATCGATTACGTACATGCAACTCGGTATCAAGGAGAAGTGCGCGGCGGTGATTTACATTGGTTAGTTGAGCCGCGCAACAATTTAAAAGATCGTACCATTTTGATTGTTGATGATATTATGGATGGCGGTCTGACATTAGGTGCGATTATTGATTATTGTAAACAAGCGGGTGCTAAAAAAGTTTATTCTGCAGTCATGATAAATAAATTACGTGAACGTGAACCTGGTGTTGATTTTGAGCCTGATTTTACAGGCTTAGATACTAAAGATGAATTCCTAGTCGGCTTTGGTTTGGATTATGGCCAATATCTACGTAATGCGCCTGGGATTTATGCGGTTGCTAAAGAACATCAATAAAAGGATTTATTATGAAATATAATTTCTTACAAGCTCTCTATATGTCATTTTATTCGCGTGATTTTTATAGAGAAGTGGGTCAGCGTTGGGGTGCTCGTGCAATTTTATATTTATTATTTGTAGTCGCATTATGCTGGATTCCAGCAACATACGTTATACAAAGTTTCATTAATAAAAATCTTCCAAGTACCATGACAAAATTCATTGATCAAGTTCCTCCTATGACGATTAAAAAAGGAATTGCTGAAACACCAGAGTATCATCCTTATTTTATTGTTGATCCAGAGACTAAAAAAATAGTTGGAATTATTGACACCACTGGCAAATACAAATCATTAGATAATACCCCCGCATTTTTCTTGATGACAAACGATAAAATAATTTATTTGACTAAAGATCAAGGCGTGAAAATTCATAAATTTGATACTAACCTTAATATGGATATAGTTCCTCAAGTGATAAAGCAAAAAGTCATTAGCTTTAGCTCTTGGCTATGGATTGTTATTTTCAGTTTTTGTGTTGTATTTTCGTTTTGTTGGCGATTACTTCAAGCCGTATTTTATAGTCTTTTTGGTTTAATGTATGGCGCAGTTGCTGATACACGCGTGGGTTATTCTACTATTTGGTTGTTAGCTTTGGTCGCAATTACGCCCGTTATAATAATCAATACCATTTTATTTTTATCCCATATTATTTTTCCACATGAATGGATATTTACATTTGTTTTAGCAATGATTTATTTATGTTTTGCAATCAATGCTAATAAAAATGAAGCGCAACAATAAAATTATTTTTTAAGGAAAAATTCATGAGTTTCACATGGCTGTTAATTGGCATTTTAAGTTTCATCATATTATTTTATCAACGTGCATCTCTTATAGTCTGGACCATTAGTTATACTTTGCTGTTGATATTGTTCACTCGTTTTAATCATGCATCAGTAATTGCGTTAAGTCTGGCTTGGTTGTTATTTGCGATAATTTTTATTCCACTCAATATTGCGGCAGTGAGAAAAAAATATATTAGCAAACCTTTATTGAATTTTTATCGTAAAGTCATGCCTTCTATGTCACGCACAGAAAAAGAAGCATTAGCAGCTGGTACAGTGACCTGGGAAGGAGATTTATTTCGCGGCTCACCTCGCTGGAATAATTTAATGACGTTGCCCAAGCCGCAATTATCGGATGAAGAACAAGCTTTTCTAAACGGTCCAGTCGAACGCCTGTGCGCTATGATAGATGATTGGGATATTACGCATAACCGCGCTGATCTACCTCCTGAAATGTGGCAATTTTTAAAAGACCAAGGTTTTTTTGGATTAATCATTCCAAAAGAATATGGGGGAAAACAATTTTCTGCTTATGCGCATTCTCAAATTTTAGTAAAAGTGTATGGCTTGAGTGCTTCTGTTGCGACAACTATTGCTGTGCCTAATTCTCTAGGGCCTGCAGAATTATTATTACATTATGGTACCGTGGAACAAAAAAATTATTACTTGCCTAGATTAGCGCGCGGTGAAGATATTCCTTGTTTTGCTTTGACAGGACCCGATGCAGGATCAGATGCGGGATCTATGCCGGACAAAGGTGTAGTCTCATGGGGACTACATGAAGGCGAAAAAGTGTTAGGTATACGTCTGAATTTCAACAAGCGTTATATTACCTTAGCGCCTGTTGCCACCGTGATAGGCTTAGCTTTTAAATTATATGATCCGGAACATTTGTTAGGTGAAATTGATGAGCTTGGCATTACCTGTGCGTTAATTCCTCGCGATACACCGAATATGACTATAGGTCGCCGACATTTTCCTTTGAATATCGTTTTTCAAAATGGTCCTATACACGGAGAAAATGTTTTTATTCCACTTAAATGGATTATTGGCGGTGGCTCTATGGTAGGGCAAGGCTGGCGCATGTTAATGGAATGTTTAGCAGCAGGCCGTGCAATATCATTGCCAGCAGGCAGTACGGGTGGAAGCAAAACACTTTGCTATGCAACTGGCGCTTATGCACGTGTACGTAAACAATTTAATGTATCTATTGGACGTTTCGAGGGTATAGAAGAAGTATTAGCACGCATAGCTGGAAGTACTTATGTAATGGATGCAGCACGTAGTTTAACTGCAGCAGCGATTGATAGAGGTGAAAAACCCGCTATCGCATCAGCTATATTAAAATATCATGCAACTGAGTTAGGTCGTCATGTAGCAAATGATGCAATGGATATACACGGTGGCAAGGGTATTTGTTTAGGGCCTAATAATTATGTAGGTCGAGGATATCAATCTGTACCTATAGCAATAACAGTGGAAGGTGCTAACATTTTAACACGCAGCATGATTATTTTTGGCCAAGGTGCTATGCGCTGTCATCCTTATATTTTTGCAGAATTAGAAGCTGCACAGCTCACAGATAAAAATGAACAGCTAAATGCTTTCGATAAAGCCATTATCGGACACATCAGTTTTACGGTTAGCAACTTTGTGAGAACGTTAGTGTTGAGCTTTACAAGTGGATGGTTAGTGCAAGCACCTAAAAACAAAATGAAACGCTATTTTCAACAAGCTACGCGCTTTAGTTCTGCTTTTGCTTTGATTGCAGATGTTTCGTTGCTGTTGTTGGGCGGTGCATTAAAACGAAAAGAAAGTATCTCAGCAAGACTGGGTGATATTTTAAGCCAGCTTTATTTGGTCTCAGCTGTATTGAAACATCATCAAGATCAAGGAAATCCTGAGGAAGATGAGCCTATTGTTAAATGGGCATGTGAAACAAGTTTTTATAAAATCCAACAAACGTTCAGTGAGCTATTTCAAAATTTTCCTAATCGATATATGGGCGTCTTGTTGAAATTTATTATTTTTCCTTATGGTAAAAATTTCGTTAAACCTACAGATAAATTAGGCCGCGATGTTGCAGAGTTAATTCTATCACCTACTGAAGCTCGAGATCGTTTAACAGCAGGTGCGTTTACGGCGCAGGTTCCAGGTAATTGTTTAGGGGTGCTTGAAGATGCGTTATTAAAAACAATTGCTGCTGAGCCTATAGAAAAGGCCATAAGAACTGCGAAAGCAAATAAATTGATTCATGGTGATACCATTTCTGAATTAGCGCAAATAGCTTTGTATAATAAAGTTATTTCTCAAACAGAATACGAAATATTTTTAGCAGCAGAAGAGTCTAGGCAAGCTGTTATTGCGGTTGATGATTTTGCTCCAGAGGAATTAGCAAGATCGTTAATCATAAATAATAATGAGGAAATTGAAGTCAATACTTTCTATGACGAAAAATAAGAGCGGGTTATTTTCTTACTTACTTCTACTAACAGTTTTTTTTCTGTTGTTGGAGGTAAGTTTTTTTACGCAAAGAAGTGGTTTTTATTTTGGTGATTTTAAGATGGTTGCAGACCATCTTAAAATTCCTAGCGTTGTCATTCCTGATATTATTTTTTTTATTTTCGTACAAATTCTTTTACCTGTTATTTTCACAACGATTATTTGGGTTATCACAAGACTAATAGGTGTGGCATTAACACTAAATCCCGTAGGGTGGATTAGGCCCCCCAGGGCCGTAATCCACCAATCTAAAAACCGTAGCATGGTGAAAACTATAATGGTGGATTACGGCCCTGGGGGGCCTAATCCACCCTACGAAAAATCCATACGTCAGGTGAAACTGGAAACGATAGGGTTTAGTTTGTGGGGAGTCGGGGTTGGCGCTGTTTTACTCGCGAACCAAATTTATTTTCCTAATTCAAAATTTTCTGATTTAACCAGTAGTTTTTTGAATGATACTTTCGCTCTCATTTTGCTGATCATTTTTTCTGGTATCTTACTTATCGCAATCATTTTTGCGTTAGTGGGTTTGGATATAACATTACAAAAAAAAACTCGCAGCACAAGATTTTTAGCTTTGATTTTTCTTGTAGCGTCTGTTTTATTCATTTGTTTTTCAAAAATGACAGACACAACGATAACAAGTGATGCTAGTACTGCCAGTAAACCAAATATTATTATTATCGGAATGGATGCAATTAGACCTGATTTTATAGGGTTTTTTGGTGGAGAAAATCAAACTCATTTTATCGATCAGTTTTTAAATCAATCCATTGTTTTTGCAGATGCATTAACACCTCTAGCAAGAACATTTCCTTCATGGATAAGTTTACTGACGGGTTTATATCCTAAACATTCAGGTGCTAGGTTTGATTTGGCAGAACAAAGCCAGTTAGATTGGAGTGCAAGCTTACCTAAAATATTACAGAAGCAGGGTTATGAAACGCTGTATGCAATGGATGAGACTCGATTTAGTAATATCGAAAAACAAGCTGGCTTCGATCACATTATTACACCGCCAACAGGATTCAATGACTTTTTGTTGGGGACATTTAATGATTTTCCATTTTCAAATTTAATTGTAAATACCACTTTGGGCAAATGGCTTTTTCCTTACAGTTATGGAAATAGACCTGCATTTGTTACTTATGATCCTGATAGTTTCTTGGCATTATTAAAACCTGCTCTGCAAAAAAATCGAAAAAAACCCTTGTTTTTAGCTGTGCATTTTTGTCTTCCACATGCTCCCTATCTTTGGGATCGCTCTCATGCGCATGAAAAAGTGATTACACAATATCAGGCAGCCATCCAAAGAACAGATAAGCAGGTTGCAGATTTTTTTGAAATGTTGTCTCATTCAGGTTTGTTACAACATAGTATAGTTGTTTTATTATCAGATCATGGTGAGGCACTTGAATTACATGGTGATAGAATTACAGATCCAGAATTATTTATTGCGGGCTTGTCTAACCCTAAAAAAATTATTCCTCATTTTTATCCACCCAGTTTTGAATCTGAAAAAGTAGATGAATCTGCTGGCCATGGAACGGATGTGTTAGGTTTAACACAATATCATTCACTGCTTGCGTTTCGTTTTTATGGTATGGATGTCAAGCCAAAAATGATATCCAATCTAGTTTCTTTGTTGGATGTTAAGCCTACCTTGTTAAATTTTTTGGGTTTAAAGGATTTTTCTGTTGATGGCAATTCTTTAATGAAAATGATTCGGGGTGAGAAGATAGCACTGAGTGCTTCGCGCCATCTTTTTTTAGAAAGTGACTTTTCACCTCAGTCTGTGCGTACAGTGCATCCTGAAATGCGTAATGTATTATTTGAAGGAATTGATTATTATCAAATCGATCCTTTGACTGCGCATTTAACTGTAAAGAACAGCATGAGTAATGTGATTATTTCTAGCAAACAATATGCAGACGTTTATCAAGATTGGATGTTAGCCTTATATCCACAGTCAGATGGCCTTATGTTGCCTATACTTGTTAATCTTCGTGATGGTCGTTGGACTAATGATTTAACGACAGAGTTTGCGCTGAAATCACCAGCAAGAGAAATGCAAGTTGCGTTGAAGAATTTTTATAATTAGAAGGATGTTGGGTGGAAGATGTTGGGTTTGTAAAGCAACCCAACCTACTTTTTCCGGCTGTAGGTTGGGTTGCTTTACAAACCCAACATCCTCTATGTAGCTTTTTCCGGCTGTAGGTTGGGTTGCTTTACAAACCCAACATCCTCTATGTAGCTTTTTCTGTAGTTAACTTCCTTAAAAGTTTTGCACAAGCTGATTATCTATTTTCATCTTATCAGTGAGTTACGTAAAAAAAACGCACGAAATTTGTAACTAATTGAAAAATATAACATATTCACTTGTGTTTAAATTATGGGCTTACTGTATCAAGTCAGACTCTCATGGGTTTTGCGGCAGTTTTATAGAGGTTGTTAACAGAGTTATGCACAGATTCTGGGGATAACTTTTGAGGGCTTAAATTATCAATATTTTTTTATCATTGAATTTTCTCTTAGCATAATTTCCCTGCCTTTCAGTTGGTTACTGAGTGTACTCGTTGGAGCCAGCTTGAAGAGAATGCAGTTATGAGAGTCAGATGCATTTGCTTGTCGATTGATTTTCATGAATTGTACACAGCATCAAAAAATGTCCTAGCCTTTTGTTTAGAGTGAACAGAGTTTGGGCTTAACTAAATTATAACTATAACCTACTGAATTAATTCTATTATTTTTCAATTATCACAATAATTCTCGTTATTTTAAAAAGTTGTTATGACGTTTAAGCCTATTCTTAATAGGTTAATAACAGAGTTATCCACAGAATCTGTGGATAAGAAGATGCATTTAATACGAACATAATAAGTTTTTAGGTGTAATTTCTTGCACGCGATGAAAGTTGTGCACATTTATGCATCTCTCATATTTTATTCATGATAATTAGCAACAAAATAGTCAAAAATTCATTAACTCATTGAAAATAATGAATATTATCCATATGGCTAGTTTGTGACCTTGCTGTTTTAAGCTAGTAAAACAAGGGCTTTTGGTCACTTGCGTAGAGCTTATTAACAGAGTTATCCACAGAAACTGTGGGTAACTTATGGAAAGTGTTTAAATTTAAAATACTAGAAAGCAGATAGTGTAGAAGATGTAGCCCGGATTGAGCGTTGCGATAATCCGGGATCTCCAACATCTCTATCCCGAATTTTCGCAACGCTCAATCCGGACTACCTCCTCTTATCCACAAATTCTGTGGATAATGCTGTGATTAACTCTGTTAAAACCTGGGGGAAGTGCCAGTACATGGCGTTTCATCAACATGGACAATAGTTGCCGTGTCTTTTAATTTTAAGAAGAACTATTTATTTAAAAATAAAATGGCATATACTCTCATCCCTATATTATAAAAAATAAATGCTGAGGATAGCTTATGGCTTTAATGGATATAGCGATTTTACTTTTTTTAATTTTGGGTTTGGCTTATACCAATGTGTCAGTTTTGGTTTGGACTGTTACTCTTACAATTGTTTTATTACTCTTTTCTTTTTTCGGACATCTCAGTTTAATTATCTTATCTCTACTATGGGTTATGTTTTTGCCCGTTGCTGCTTTCGCATTGTTGCGAAAACAACGCATACAGTATGTTATTAAACCTGCTGTGCAAAAATTGCGGAAGACTATGCCTGCAATCAGTAATACTGAAAAAGAAGCAATAGATGCTGGCGATGTTTGGTGGGAACAAGATTTATTTTGCGGGCGGCCGGATTGGAAAAAATTATTGAATATGCCTGCACCAAAGTTGTCTGCAGAAGAGCAAAGCTTTGTTGATAATCAGGTGACAACACTTTGTGACATGTTAGATGATTGGCAAGTGTTAAATAATCATGACTTACCTAAAGAAGCTTGGGATTATTTACGCAAAGAAAGATTCTTTAGCATAGTGATGCCTAAAGAATATGGCGGTAGAGGGTTCTCAGCTTATGCAAGTTCAACCATCGTTATTAAAATTGCTACACATTGCGGTAGTGCAGCAGTCACAACTATGGTTCCTAACTCCTTAGGGCCTGCAGAATTAATTTTGCATTACGGTACGCCTGAACAAAAAGCCCATTATTTACCGCGTTTAGGATCTTGTGAAGAGATTCCTTGTTTTGCATTAACCGGCGCAGAATCCGGCAGTGACGCAGGTGCAATGCGAGATGTGGGTATTGTTTGCAAAGAAGTGATAGACGGAAAAGAAGTGACTGGCATACGTTTAAACTGGGACAAACGCTATATTACGTTGGCACCCGTCGCAACTCTGCTGGGTTTAGCGTTTTATATGTATGATCCAGAAAATTTATTAGGTAAAGGCACTGATATAGGCATTACACTTTGTTTGATTCCTACAACGCAGGCAGGTGTAGAGATAGGAACTAGACATCTACCCATGAATCTTGCATTCATGAATGGCCCTACACGTGGAACGAATGTGTTTGTGCCTATAGATTCGATTATAGGTGGAGCAGCAATGGCCGGGCAGGGCTGGCGCATGCTCATGGAATGTTTATCTATAGGTCGTGGGATTTCTTTGCCAGCGTTAAGCACTGCATCGGGTATACGCCTGTATCGTATGACGGGTGCTTATGCCTCTATACGTAAACAATTTAATACATCGTTAGCTCATTTTGAAGGAATAGAAGAGGGCTTGGCCAGCATTGCTGGACTGACTTATATTATTGAAGCTTGTCGTACTATGTCTGCGGGTGCAGTCGATCAAAAGGTTCGTCCATCGATTGCTTCTGCTATTACAAAATATCATACGACTGAAATGTCCAGGACACTGACTGATCATGCAATGGATATACATGCAGGCCATGCCGTGCAGTTGGGGCCGCGCAATGTTATATCTGCTGCGCATTTTGCAACGCCTGTGAGCATCACAGTGGAAGGTGCGAATATTTTAACGCGTAATTTAATTATCTTTGGGCAAGGTGCTATACGTTGTCATCCTTATGTTTTGCGTGAAGTTGAATTGTTTGCAGAACCCGATACGGCTGAGAATGTAAGTAAGCTGGATAAATTATTGATGTCTCATATAGGTTATTTCATCAGTAACTTTACGAGAACGTTATGTATGGGCTTAACGGGCGGTCTTTTTATTTTTTCACCTGTGAAAGGTCCTCTAGCACCTTATTATCGTCAGTTAACAAGAATGAGCGCGGCGTTAGCCTTGTTGTCTGATGCCAGTATGATGTTGCTGGGAGGAAGTTTAAAACGTCGTGAAAACATTTCAGCGCGGCTGGGTGATATTTTAAGCCATCTATTTCTTGCATCAACGGTATTAAAATACCATAACGACTTGGGTAAGCCTGATTCAGATTTAGATTATGTTAAATGGTCACTGGAAACCTCTCTGTTCAATATTCAAAAAGCCTGTGATGATTTGCTTGATAACTTCCCTCAAACAATTATAGGTAAGATATTGCATTGGGTTGTATTTCCATGGGGACCTGTTTATCGCAAACCTAAAGATGCTCTAGGTAAAAAGTTGGTTGCTAGTATGATAGAACCGTCAGAGCTGCGCGAACGTTTAACAAAAAATTGTTATATACGTCAAGATGACAACAACGCAATAAAACGTATAGAAACAGCATTTGCCTTACGTGTAAAAGTTGAGCCTATCTCCAAAAAATTTCAAATGGCTGTGCGCAGTGGTAAAGTAGCGCGTCATGGCAGTTTTGACGAACGCACGCTGGCTGCTTTTCAAGCTAAAATCCTGACAAAAAGTGAAATGACAGCATTACGTGAGTATGAAGCGTTAGAACAAGAGATTATCAAGGTGAATGAGTACTCATTCGATCTTAGTACAATACTGACCTAGGGAAAATAATGATGGATATAAAAAATAATATGAGACGTGATGTATATATTGTTGATGGTGCGCGTACTCCATTTTTAAAAGCGAAAGGAAAACCAGGGGCCTTTTCAGCATCGGATTTGGCGGTGAATGCAGGAAGAGAATTATTATCTAGACAACCTTTTTCGCCAGAGGATTTGGATGAAGTTGTCATAGGTTGCATGATGCCTAGTCCGGATGAAGCGAACATTGCAAGAGTGATTGCATTGCGTTTAGGGTGCGGTAAATCTGTGCCAGCTTTTACTGTGCAGCGTAATTGTGCCTCTGGTATGCAATCTATTGATGATGCAGTCAAAGATATTGCTATGGGCCGCCACAATCTCGTTCTAGCGGGTGGAACAGAAGCCATGAGCCGAGCACCACTCTTATTTAATAATGGCATGGTGAACTGGATGGCGGGCTTGTGGAGCGCAAAAGGGTTTATGTCTCAAGTTAAGCAATGGGCAAAGTTCAGACCCTCAAATTTATCACCGGTTATTGCATTGCTAAGAGGATTAACTGACCCTACTGTTAATTTATCCATGGGTCAAACAGCAGAAAATGTAGCTTATCGATTTGGTGTGACGCGTGAACAGATGGATGTATTTTCATTAGAAAGTCATAGGCGTGTTGCAGCTGCTCAAGATGCGAACCATCTTTCTGACGTTTTGGCTGCTTTTGATTATTCAGGCGGTGTTTATACAGCAGATGATGGTGTGCGTCGTGATACGACGTTAGAAAAGCTTTCCACTTTAAAACCTATCTTCGATAAAAAATTTGGTAGTGTAACAGCAGGTAACAGTTCTCAAGTGACCGATGGTGCCGCGCTTTTATTATTGGCCAGTAAAGAAGCTGTCATAAAATATAATCTTCCAGTTATCGCTAAAATTGTCGACACACAATGGGCAGGTTTAGATCCCGCTGAAATGGGATTAGGTCCAGTGTATGCTTCAACTGCATTGTTAAAACGATATGATTTGAATTTGAATGATATAAATTATTGGGAAATTAACGAAGCGTTTGCAGCGCAAGTGTTAGGTTGTCTCGCTGCTTGGGAAGACGAAGAATATTGCCGTACGCATTTAGGATTAAAACAGGCATTCGGCCGCGTTGATTCTACACAATTGAATGTTGATGGTGGTGCTGTTGCTTTAGGCCATCCTGTGGGCGCAAGTGGTGCACGCATAGTATTACGTTTAGCGAATATTCTGAAGCGAGAAAATGCCCACAGAGGTGTAGCGACTATTTGTATAGGCGGCGGTCAGGGCGGTGCAATGTTAATTGAAAATGTTTCAGGAGTGACACAATGAGCACAATGCAAACTTACAAACATTGGCGTCTAGAAGAAGATGCACAAGATCCTATATTATGGGTTTATTTTGATAAACAAGGCGCATCAGTTAATACCATAGACAGAGAAGTCATGGAAGAATTTGCCGGTATTATTGAGACCTTAGCCACAGATAAAGAGCACAAAGGCGTCATTATTGCATCCGCTAAAAAAAGTGGTTTCATTGCAGGCGCTGATATTTCTCAGTTTAATCAATTCAGCGATATTGATGATGCTGTAGGATTATTAAGACGCGGTCAAAAAGTGTTAGATAGCTTAGAAGCATTAAAAATCCCAGTGGTTGCGATGATAGATGGTTTCTGTGTAGGCGGTGGTTTAGAGTTAGCGTTAGCTTGCCATTATCGCGTTGTTGAAGCAGGAACAAAAACTCGATTAGGTTTGCCAGAAGTAAAACTGGGCATACATCCAGGTTGGGGTGGAACAGTGCGTTTGCCGCGTTTGATAGGTGGACCACAAGCGTTAAATTTAATTTTATCGGGTCATACAGTCAGTGGTAAAGCAGCTGCAAAAATTGGTTTTGCTGATGTAGCAGTACCTAAGCGTCATTTAATTCGTGCCGCGAAATTTTATGCGATGACTAAACCTAAACGTCACGAACCCACTTTCTTACAAAGCTTAACAAATACTAAACCCGCACGTATGTTGATTGCACCTTTCATACGAAAACAATTACGTGCAAAAGCAAATCCACTTTTTTATCCAGGGCCTTATCATGTTCTTGATAATTGGGAAGAGGTTGGCGTTTCAGGTGAAGATGCTTTTAAAAGAGAAGCGCGTGATTGTGGAAAATTATTTTTTAGTGATACATCACATAATTTAGTGAGAGTTTTCTTTTTGCAAGAACGTCTAAAAGGCTTAGCAAAAGAAAGTCATTTTAAACCTAAGCATATACACGTTATTGGTGCTGGAACCATGGGTGGTGATATTGCAGCATGGTGTGCGGCTCAAGGTTTTAATGTGACTTTGCAAGACAGAGAGCCAAAGTTTATTGCGCCCGCCATTAAGCGTGCTTATGTTTTATTTAAAGATAAATTTAAAGAAGATTATTTAGTTCAAAAAGCGATGGATAGATTACAACCTGATACTGAAGGTTATGGAATTGCAAAAGCAGATGTCATCATAGAAGCTATTTTTGAAGATCTAGCAACTAAGCAAGCGCTATTCAAAAAGTTAGAAGAAGAAGCCAAGCCTACTGCAATTCTTGCAACCAACACGTCGAGTATTCCGCTTGATGAAATCAATACTGTTTTACAAACACCAGAACGTTTAGTCGGTATTCACTTTTTTAATCCTGTTGCTAAGATGATGTTAGTGGAAGTAGTGAAGGGCGATAGAACGGATCCTACTATTGTTGAACATGCAATTAGTTTTGTGCGCAAATTAGATCGTTTGCCATTGCCTGTAAAAAGCAGTCCTGGATTTTTAGTGAATCGCATACTGATGCCTTATTTATTAGAAGGTATGGTGTTGTTAGACGAAGGTGTTTCTGCTGACACTATAGATAAAGCTATGGTGGATTTTGGTATGCCTATGGGCCCAGTTACATTAGCTGATACTGTGGGCTTAGATGTATGTTTATCAGTTGCTAAACACTTACAACAATATTTTCCTGACAGCGTTATTCCACCACGTTTAATTAGTTTAGTGGAACAAGGAAAGTTAGGACGTAAAACAGGAGAAGGTTTTTACGTTTATAAAAATGGTAAAAAAGTTTCGAATAATGTTGACGATACTAAATCATTACAAGAAATTTCAGATCGATTAGTGTTATGTATGCTAAATGAAGCGTTTGCTTGCTTGCGAGAAGAAGTCGTAAGTGATGGTGATTTATTAGATGCCGGTATGATATTCGGTACAGGCTTTGCACCTTTCAGAGGCGGTCCTATTCATTATGCAGAAACACAAGGCGTGAGTGATTTGTACGAGCAATTTGTAAAGCTGCAAACTTCACGCGGAGCAAAAGCATCATCTTTGCATGAGTGGGAAACAACTGAAGCATAATGCTATTTTTGTAGCCCGGATTGAGCATTGCGAAAATCCGGGATTCATCTGAGTATGTAGGTTGGGGTAGGTTGGGTTGAGTGTCTTTTACGAAACCCAACATAACTGAGGACAGGAGAACAAGGTTTTCTTTTTTTTAAATCCCCAACAAGTCAGCAGTCTTGCATAGTTGTTGGGGATTTAAAAAAAAGAAAACCTTATTCTCCTATAACTTGCATTTGTAATTTATAGAAAAAGCTGGGGCATTATATTTATTTTTTCCATTTTATATTGCAACCCATGCTAGGCTTTTGGTCTGTATCTACGGGTTTATTAGCAAGTATGTGGTCTAACGCATTTGATAAATCTTCTCCTGTAACAGGCTTTTGATTTCCTGGTGTAGCTGCATCAAAGCGTCCTTGATAAACGCAGTGTAGTTGATTGTCAAAAATAAAAAAGTCAGGTGTGCAAGCTGCTAAATAATCACGAGCAACTTTTTGTGTTTCATCATACAAATATGGAAAAGGATAATCATTTTTTTCCGCTTCAATTTTCATTTTATCTGGCGCATCAGCAGGATATTTTTCTGCGTCATTTGAACTAATTGCAATAAATGAAATATTTTTTTCTTTATATTTGTTTGCAACGTCAACTAATTTTTTTTGTATATGTTTGACGTAAGGACAGTGATTACAAATAAACATAATGACTGTTGCAATAGGTGATTTGAGTTCGTGCAATGAAACCATTTTATGGGTGCGTACATCGAGTAAATGAAAGTCAGGAGCTGCATATCCCAAGGCTTTCATTGAAGAAAGTGTTTCTGCCATGTTAAAAATCCTCTTAATAAAATTCATTGATAATATGATAAAAATATTGTTTTGTTAATGGAATACGGTATCCTAGATTAAATTATAAAAGCACCATTAATCATGACGTTATTTTAAACACTTTAAGTGTTCTTGCAACTTTCATTAACCAAATGTATTAAACATTTCAATGTAGGGAGATATCTACATGGCTAAGCGTTTTGCAGTAAAGAAGTTACTGCAGCTAATGTGTGTTGGCGGAGTTCTAGGATTATCTAGTGGTTCGTTTGCATCTGGATTTCAATTGTGGGAACAGGATGGAGCGAGCATAGGTGATTATCATGCGGGCCGTTCTGCGCAAGCAAATGATGCTTCTACTTCTTGGTACAATCCTGCAGGTATCACACGTTTTAACCATCAACAAATTGTGTTTGGTGATGTAGCCATACTAAGTGATTTCAGATACAAAGGCACAGTTGCTCTTAACACGCTTACCTCTTTACCACCCAATGCCACGGCGCAAGGTGGAGGTTTTACGAATGTTCCAGATTTGCATTATGTCTCTCCTATCAATGATAAGATAGGATTTGGTTTCAGCATTGTTGCGCCATTTGGATTGAAGACAGAATACGGTAGAACAAGTTCATTACGTTATGCGGCTATTTCCAGCCAAATACGAGTTGTTGATATCAGTCCTGCTTTTGCTGTAAATCTTGCGAAGAATTTTTCTGTCGGTTTAGGCTTGGATTGGCAAAGAGCGAGTGCCCAGTTTTCATTTCAAGGCGCTTTAGGTGCATTGGGTCCTAATTCAGATACAGAAAGCATGACCAAAGGTCGCAGTATAGGTTATGGTTTACATGGAGGTATGCTTTATCAATTTATACCTAGCACGCGTGTAGGTCTTGCTTATAATTCTCAAGTTGTACATCATCTGAGAGGCACCAGTAAAGCAACAGGACCTGTTGCAAACTTTTTTAATAAAGGCCCAATTGTTTCAACAAATGCATTAGTTGCTCTTACCTTGCCTGCTTATACGACGTTGAGCTTATATCATCAATTAAATCCTCAGTGGGCTTTAATGGGATCAGCAATATTTACGCAATGGACCGTTTTTAAAAGAATACGAATTCAAAATTTTTCTGGCGTTCAAAGCTCAGCTGCTAGCAATAAAATTATAGTGAATATTCCTGCAAGTTATAAAAATACCTGGAATTTTTCAGTGGGTTCAGAATATGCAGCGACAGAGAAATTTACGTTACGTAGTGGTGTGGGTTTTGATGAATCACCTGTGCCTACTAAATATAGAAACGTTCAAATACCCGATAATAATCGCTACGCATTAGCACTAGGCGGACATTATCAAGCAACAAAGACCATAGGATTTGATATGGGTTGGACACATTTATTCTTCCCAAATAAAACAACTGTCAATCCGCCTCCACAACCTGCTGGTTCTGTAGTAGTGACAACAAACGGATTAGAAAATGGAAGTGCAGATGTGTTGGGTGCGCAAGTGACGTGGGATATAGCGTAATAATTTAAATTAAGTGGATTAGACTCCTTGCGGCTCTAATCCACTACACTACGACAAAAAAATTAATTACCATCAAATTGTATAGCATTACCTGAATGACTGAGTCTGTATCCAGCAAGCGCGCCAGCAGGTGTTAATGTAGCTTGTTTCACACCACTATCAACGTCATACACTACGGTTGCTACGGATTCACCAGAGCAGTCAGCTGTCATTCTTACGTCAGCAACGCAATTATTCGGTGTCATAAAACAAACCAAGCGTATATTCATATCAGACACTTGATTGACTGAGTGGGGATGTGTAATACCATCAGATCCTATTGCGGTTGAGCAAGTATTATTAATAATGGTAGTAGAGTCATGAGAGGTATTGTTCACAATTGTTAATGCTGCTGATGCAATTATAGGTAAAGCTAATAAACTAGCACCGAGTAAAGTGCAAATTATTTTACTTTTTTTCAATAACATAGGTTTCTCCAATTATTTTTCTTACTCTGTTTAAAATGCTTACGCAGAATAAACAGGAAAAGGGGAGATAACAAGTGTTTTATAGCGTTGTGAGGAAAACCTCGCGGACACGGCGCTGAACGCCTTTGTGTCCACGCTACAAAGAAATGAAACGAAATACGATAATGTTTTTGTAGCCCGGATTAAGCGCAGCGAATCCGGGGAGGGTTAGGTTTGCTTTGCAATCCAATCATCTAATTTATTAGTATCATTTTTTGTAAAGTACAAACCTAATTTAGTGCGACGCCATAAAATATCTTCACTAGTCTGCGCCCATTCTTCTTGCATTAAATAACGAACTTCATTTTCATATAAGCCATGCGAAAAATTTTCACCTAAATCATTCATAGAATTTTTATTTTGTAATAAAAGTTTTGCTCGTGTTCCGTAATTTTTTGCATAACGTGTTGCAATATCTGTAGGAAGCCAAGCATATTCTTCACAAAAATTTTTCAAAAATGCTCTAAAATTTCTATTTTTAATATCTCCGCCTGGCAGCTGTGTGTGTAATGTTTCTGAAGGATTCAAATTAGGAAAAAATTTATGAAGTTGATCTACTGCATCTTGCGCTAAACATCTATAGGTTGTTAGTTTTCCACTGATGACGGTTAATAAAGCCATGTTGTCTATTAGCTCGAATTTATAATCTCTAGTGATGGCGGATAATTTATTTTCAGTATCACTTTGTAAAGAGCGTATACCTGAAAAAGACCAAACGATATCAGTGCGAGTGATAAGTTTTTTCAGATAAAAGTTTATCGTATCTAACAAATATTTTTCTTCATCCAGAGATATCTTCATGTCAAAATTTTCTGAAGATGCGACATCTGTAGTGCCAATTAACGTAAAATTATTTTCATATGGAATAATAAAGACTACGCGTTTATCTTTGTTTTGCAGTATGTAAGCAAAATCTCCCTCATAGAGTTTTGGAATAACGATGTGGCTTCCTTTAACTAAATTGACTAATAGCTTAGTTTGAGAAATCACTTTTTTTTGTGTATCCATGACCCACGGGCCAGTTGCATTAACTAACACTTTAGAATAGTAAGTTTGCATTTCTTGAGTTTTATTATCTTTTAAAATAACCATCCATTTTTTATTTTCATAACGCGCGGATATGAATTCAGTGCGCGTTAAAATAGTTGCGCCATTTTCTTTTGCAGAAAGCGCATTCAAAATAACTAATCTTGCATCATCTGTACGACAATCGAAATAAGAAAATCCTGTTTCAAATGTTGAATTTAATGCATCACCGCGTGCATCATTTTTGAGATTTATTTTTTTCGAAGATGGAAGCGAGGAATTAAATGTTAAATGATCATATAAAAATAATCCTATACGGATTAACCAACCGGGTCGTAAATTTTTTTCATAAGGTAAAATAAATTCTAATGGAGAAATCAAATGAGGTGCTAGACGTAATAAATTTTCACGCTCTAGCAAGGCTCTTCTTACCAATCTAAAGTCATAGTGTTCTAAGTAACGTAATCCACCATGAATTAATTTACTGCTAGCTGACGAGGTTGCTGAAGCTATATCATTTTTTTCGCAAACTAATACAGATAATCCACGTCCCGCAGCATCAGCGGCAATTCCCATGCCATTTATGCCGCCGCCTATAATTAAAATGTCTAATTCTGAATTCATCCTGAATTCTCACTATGTTTTCAATACAAGGGACAAGACTACTCTGGTGAACTATAATCAGAGTACAGCTAAAAAGAATGTAGCTCGGATTGAGCGCTGCGGAAATCCGGGGTAGCGACACCAGGAATCCCGGATTTTCGCAACGCTCAATCCGGGCTACATCCCAAACTATACTATAGCATCTATTTTTAATTGGTACATTTAGGGTAAATCATGACGACTTTTTTGTTATCTATAGATCAAGGTACGACGAGTTCGCGCGCAATTATTTTTAATCATCAGGGTCAGCTTGTTGCCCAGCATCAAATTGAATTAGCACAGCAATACCCACATGATGGTTGGGTTGAACAAAGTCCCTTAGGAATATGGAGTAATACGCTGATCTGCTGTAAACAAGTTTTACTTACTGCACAGTTATCAGCAAAAGATATAGCGGCTGTTGGTATTACAAACCAACGTGAAACAACGCTGATTTGGGATAAAAAAACAGGCGAATGTGTTTATCCGGCTATCGTTTGGCAGGATAGTCGAACTGCAGAATATTGTAAAAAACTCAGAGAAGAAGCAATCAATACAACTATCCAATCAAAAACGGGGTTGATGCTAGATCCTTATTTTTCAGCTAGCAAAATAGCTTGGATACTCGATAATGTTCCTAATGCAAGATTGCGAGCAGAGCGTGGTGAGTTGGTTTTTGGAACAGTGGATACATTTTTGTTGTGGAAACTGACTAAAGGTAAAATGCATGCGACTGATGCCACGAATGCTTCTCGTACATTATTATATAATATTCACACACAGTGTTGGGATAGTGAGCTTTTAAAAGCATTTAATATACCGGATACCTTATTGCCTGTGGTATTAGATAGCGCTGATCAATATGGTGTTATCTCTAGTGATATTTTAGGTTTTGAAATTCCTATCACTGCAATGATAGGAGATCAACAAGCGGCAACAGTAGGTCAAGCTTGTTTCTCGCCAGGTATGATTAAAGCAACTTATGGCACAGGTTGTTTTATGTTGTTGAATACAGGTGATCAATGTTTAGTATCAAAAAATAAATTGATTTCAACCATAGCTTATCGTTTAAAAGGAAAAGTGACCTATGGTTTAGAAGGCAGTATTTTTTCTGCAGGTGTTACATTAAAATGGTTACGTGACAGTTTGAATTTAATAGCAAATGTTGCTGATAGTCATGTGATGGCAGGCAGTATAGATGATGCTGCCGGCGTTTATTTTGTTCCTGCATTTACTGGTTTGGGCGCACCTTATTGGGATTCAGAAGCGCGTGGGGCTTTATTAGGTTTGACACGTAACACTCGTGTTGAGCATATAGTTAGGGCGGGTTTAGAAGCTGTCTGTTATCAAACACGTGATTTATTAACTTGTATGAAACTTGATGGTATAGAAGACATTACAACCTTGCGTGTTGATGGTGGAATGGTTGTTAATGATTGGTTACTGCAATTTTTATCTAATATTTTAGGCGTTGTTGTTCAGAGACCTGCTTGTATTGAAACATCTGCTTTAGGTGCTGCTTTTTTAGCGGGTTTGCAAAGAGGTATTTACCAATCGTTAGAAGAAATTTCTCATCTCTGGCAAGCAAATGCAAAATTTTCTCCTAAATTTACGCCAGAACAATCCGAGAATCTTTATCTTGGCTGGAAAAATGCTGTAGAAAAGATTATTATTCGTCGTTAGTTATTTTTATCTTTCAGGGAAAAACAATATGAAAAAAACCGTCTTATTTCTTTTAATGGCAAGTGGTTTTGCTATGCTGGGAACGCAAGCTTCTATTGCTGGCAATAGACCCGGTGCTGTGACGCTTACACCCGAAATAGATTATTATATGTTTGCTCAAAAACGTAATTTGGATAATGTTGCAGTTTTACCCGCAGTGAGATTGGCTTACAATTTTGATGAGCGTTGGGCAATTGAAGCAGGGTATGGACATATGCATACTCGATATAATTCTAGTAGCAATTTGACCGGTAGTGTTTATGGCAACCTTTATACCGTGGATGGTCTCTATCGATTTGGTAAATATCAAATGTTAGAACCTTATGTTTCCGCGGGTGCTGGCGTCTTATATCTCAATCACAATGCGAATAGTGCAAATAACCAAGCTAATATCAATGTGGGCTTAGGAACACAATTATTTCTTGATGATTCCGTTGCTTTGCGTGGAGAAGTACGTGATCTCTACATGACAGCAAATGGCAGAAATGATGTGATGCTTAGCTTAGGAGTTAGCTTTTTGATGGGTGGTGAAACGCCTCATCCTTCCTATAAAGGCGAAGACTTCAAATAAACTCTTTTTGTGTTATGCGTAGGTTGGGTGTAGGTTGGGTTTCGTTGAAAAGCACTCAACCCAACCTACATAACACTAGAAGTATGCTAGATCTTTATTTTCTATCTTTCATCTTTTCAAAACCACGCTGTACAGATCCAGTATAAAGTTGTCTAGGTCGTCCTAGTTTATACGGAGAGCTAATCATTTCATTCCATTGCGCTACCCATCCTATCGTTCTTGCTAATGCAAAAATAACAGTAAACATATTTGTGGGTATGCCTATCGCACTTAATGTGATGCCAGAATAAAAATCGACATTCGGATATAATTTTCTTTCTATGAAATAGGGGTCTTCGAGAGCAATTTTTTCGAGTTCCATAGCAATTTTGAAGTAGGGGTCATTGTGAGCTCCCACAGCTTCTAATACTTCATGACAGGTTTCGCGCATGACTGCTGCGCGTGGATCATAGTTTTTATAAACGCGATGACCAAAGCCCATTAATCTGAATTTATCATTAGGATCTTTTGCTTTTGCGATAAATTTAGGAATATTTGAAACATCACCAATTTGATGCAGCATATTTAATGCAGCTTCATTGGCACCACCGTGTGCAGGCCCCCATAAAGCGCCTATACCTGCAGAAATACAGGCATAAGGATTAGCACCTGTTGAACCGGCTAAACGTACAGTAGATGTTGACGCATTTTGTTCGTGGTCAGCATGTAGAATTAAAATACGATCTAATGCTCGTGAGACTATAGGGTCAGGGATATATTCTTCGCAAGGTGTGCCAAACATCATATGCAAAAAATTCTCTGCATAAGACATATGATTTTGAGGCGGCATGAAAGGCTGACCTACAGAATATTTATAACACATGGCAGCTATGGTAGGCATTTTTGCGATGAGTCTAAAGGCCGATGTTGCTCGATGTTCAGGGTTTTTAATGTCTAGTGTGTCATGGTAAAAAGCGGAGAGAGCGCCAACTACGCCTACCATGACAGCCATAGGATGAGCATCGCGACGGAACCCATTGAAAAAATTACGCATTTGCTCATGAACCATGGTGTGGCGATTGATGGTTTTGCAGAATTCTATATATTGAGGTTCAGTAGGTAGTTCACCATTCAATAACAAATAACAGACTTCAAGAAAGTTAGACTGTGTAGCGAGTTCATCGATAGTGTAGCCTCTATGCAATAAAATACCTTTATCACCATCGATAAAAGTAATTTTTGACTCGCAGGCAGCTGTGGATAAAAACCCCGGATCATAGGTGAAATAACCATTTTTCACCAAAGGACTCACGTCTACGACATCCGAACCTAAGGTTCCGGAAAGCACCTCTAATTCAATTGTTTTATCGCCAATGATGAGTTTTGCTTTTTTATCCGTCATTTTCAGTGTCCCTCTTCTATAATGAGATCAACTATAAGAACTAGAGACAGTGTTGTCAAACGCCGCAAGTTATTTTGTTTTGTAGCCCGGATTGAGCGTTGCGAAAATCCGGGATTGTCGGCATGGATCTTTGAAACCTTACCCGGATTTTCGCAACGCTCAATTCAGGCTACACACGGGAACTGCTCTATTGTTAGAATAATTGATTTGCCTACCATAGCTCGTTATAATTACTCAGTTTTAAGCTAATCGTTTATGACTGTTCTTTTTTTAAGTTATGTCTCATGAAAACAAGGAAATGTAATCTGTGAAAGATACCAGACCTAAAAATCTAAACCTTTTAACCATACGACAGCCTATTCCAGCTATTATTTCCATTTTGCACCGTATTTCTGGTGTTGTTTTATTCTTATTAATTCCATTAATGTTGTGGGCGCTAGGGTACTCATTACAATCCCAAGAAAACTTTCAAGATATTCATGATATGTTTACTTCTACTAGCGGTAAAACCATCACTTTGCTCTGTATAGCCGCTTTTTTATATCACTTTGTGGCTGGTATACGTCATTTATTGATGGATATGGAGATAGGTGTTGAGCTAAAAAGTGGTCGTTTCACTGCAATGCTTACTCTTGTTGTTTCATTATTACTGACTGTTCTTGCAGGTATTTATATATGGTGAAATCAGTTTTAGGTGTTAGTCATCAAGGACTCACCGATTGGTTAGTACAAAGAGTCTCAGCTCTCGTTATGGCTGTTTATTCAACTAGCTTAATCATCTATCTTTTAACGCATCCTGGTTTAGAGTTTACTGATTGGCATACTTTGTTTAGCCATGCCTGGATGAAAATAGCGAGCATATTGTTCATTACCTGTTTGTTATTTCATGCTTGGGTAGGCATATGGACTGTATTTACGGATTATATTAAGAATTTTGTTCTGGGACTTATTTTGCAGACCCTAGTATTTCTTGGTTTGGTCTCTTGTTTTTTCTGGGCGCTACAGATTTTATGGGGTGTTTAATAATATGAATTCTGTTATGAATTTAGCTACACAATCATTTGATGCCATTATAGTAGGCGGAGGCGGGGCAGGCCTGCGTGCTTCTATAGAGCTGGCTCAGTCTGGTTTGCGTGTGGCTGTTGTTTCTAAAGTGTTTCCTACTCGATCACATACTGTTTCTGCGCAAGGCGGAATTAATGCTGCTTTGGGAAATACAGACGGTAGTGATGATTGGCGTTGGCATATGTATGACACAGTCACTGGGTCTGATTTTTTAGGAGATCAAGATGCTATCGAATACATGTGTAAAAATGCACCTCAAGCTGTTTACGAACTCGAACATATGGGTTTGCCTTTTTCGCGTTTAGACGATGGTAAAATTTATCAAAGAGCGTTTGGCGGTCAAAGCCGTAATTATGGTAAAGAAGTGGTGCATCGTACATGTTGCGCAGCTGACCGTACGGGTCATGCTATGTTGCATACTATGTATCAAAAAAACATAGAAGTGAAAACTCAGTTTTACAATGAGTGGTTTGCAATAGACCTCGTTAAAACTGAGGAAGGCATCGCTGGCGTTATTGCGATGTGCATAGAAACCAGTGAAATTGTATTTCTAAAAGCGCGTGCCACTATTTTAGCAACCGGTGGAGCAGGGCGAATTTTCCAATCAACGACTAATGCACATATCAATACGGGCGATGGCTTGGGCATGGTGTTACGTGCCGGCTTACCGTTGCAAGACATGGAATTTTGGCAATTTCATCCAACAGGAATTGCAGGTGCAGGTACTTTAATTACTGAGGGTGCTCGCGGTGAAGGTGGTTATCTTATTAATAAAGATGGCGAACGTTTTATGGAGCGTTACGCGCCTCACTTAAAAGATTTATCGTGTCGCGATGTGGTCGCACGATCTTCCACCATAGAGATACGCGAAGGACGCGGCTGTGGTCCTAAAGGTGATCATGTACTGCTAAAAATAGATCATTTGGGTGAACAGCTTATTAATGAACGTTTGCCAGGTATACGTGAATTATCCATCACATTTGCTGGCGTAGATCCTCTGAAAGATCCTATTCCAGTCGTTCCGACTTGCCATTATTTAATGGGTGGAATTCCTACCAATGTGCACGGTCAAGTTCTGACTCTGGATGAATCCGGAAAAGATAAAGTTGTTCCAGGTTTATATGCTGCGGGTGAATGTGCATGTGTTTCTGTGCATGGAGCAAATCGATTAGGTGCGAATTCTTTACTTGATTTAGTTGTGTTCGGACGTGCAGCGGGATTACATGTACAACAAGCTGTGCGTGAAGGTTTAGGTTATAGAGAACCGACACCGGCAGAATTGGAGCATGCATTAAAACGCTTTAATCATTGGAATACTAATGAAAATGGCGAAAGCGTAGAACAAATTCGTTCTGAGCTGCAAAATGTGATGCAAAATGATTTTGGCGTATTTCGTACTGCTGACACCATGCAAGAAGGCTTTAAGAAATTACAAAAATTGCAAGAGCGTTTAAAGCATGCTTCCATCCAAGATAAAAGTAATTGTTTCAATACATCGCGTGTAGAAGCGCTAGAGCTGGATAATCTTATGGTCACTGCGTTGGCCACAGCTTATCTTGCAAATGAGCGTACTGAAAGCCGTGGTGCGCATGCGCGTTATGATTACCCTGAACGTGATGATAAAAATTGGCTTAAGCATTCAATTTATTTTGCAGATGGACGTATTGCATTTCGTCCTATCAATATGAAGCCTTTAGAAGTCGCACCCATCAAACTTTCGGCTAGAGAACAATAGGGGATTAAACATGCGTTTTTCTATCTATCGCTATAACCCAGAAACAGACAGCAAACCTTACATGCAGAATTTTGACGTAGATGTCAAAGAGCATAGTTGCAACATGGTTTTGGATGCGTTAGTTGTTATAAAAAATATAGGTGATGATTCCTTAACCTTTCGCCGTTCTTGCCGCGAAGGGGTTTGTGGTTCTGATGGCATGAATATCAATGGCAAAAATGCCTTAGCCTGTGTGACCCATATATCATCCTTAAAAGAGCCTATTATTATCAGGCCTCTGCCTGGATTACCCGTGGTACGTGATTTAGTTGTGGACATGACACAATTTTATCAGCAGTTTGAAAAGGTGAAACCTTACCTACAAAACACTGACCCAGAACCTGCCAAAGAGCGATTACAATCGCCAGAAGATCGTGCTAAACTTGATGGTCTATATGAATGCATACTATGCGCATGTTGTTCAACTTCGTGCCCATCGTTTTGGTGGAATCCTGATAAATTTGTAGGCCCAGCAGGATTATTGCAGGCATACCGTTTTATTGCGGATAGCAGAGATACAGCAAAAGAATCTAGATTGGCGGATTTAGTGGATCCATTTAGTTTGTTTAGGTGTCGTGGCATTATGAATTGTGTAGATGTTTGTCCTAAAGGATTGAACCCTACTAAAGCCATTAACCACATAAAAGAACTTATGCTTAAAGATTCCGTATAAAAACGTAGGTTGGGTTGAGCTTGCGAAACCCAACAGTGTATGCGCATACCATTGTTGGGTTTCGCGGGCTCAACCCAACCTACATATTCTTTATTTAATTGACGGTTTAATCATGCCTACAAAAGAACAAACCATGCAAGAACTATGGAAAGAATCTTATCTGTCTGGTGGCAGTGACACTTATCTAGACGAGCTTTACGAAAAATATTTGCAAAATCCCAATGATGTCACTACTGAATGGCGTAATTACTTTGATCAGTTAAATCAAAATTCACCTTCAAGTCCAGATGTATCTCATGCAGATATTCGAGATTATTTTCTCGAGCTAAGTAAAAATAAAAATAATGTTGTTGAAGTTCAATCTGGCGATGTCACACATATACATAAACAAGAAAAAGTAATTAATTTAATTTCTGCTTATCGCAGTTTTGGACATTTGCAAGCAAACTTAGATCCACTTGGTTTGTCTAAGAAAACAGACAATCCACAGTTACAGTTATCTTATTACGGATTTACTGATGCTGATCTTAAAACTGTTTTTGATGTGGGTACTTTAGTTGTATCAAATAAATCAGCAGCTACCTTGCAAGAAATTTACGACACATTACGTAAAACATATAGCAGTACCATAGGTATTGAATATATGCATATTAACCAAACGGATGAAGTGTTGTGGCTACAAAAAAGAATGGAACAAGTTTGGTTGGGGTTTAATCCGACTAAAGAAGAAAAATTACATTTACTTGATCGATTAGTTGTTGCAGATGGTTTAGAAAAATATCTTGGTTTTAAATACGTAGGCCAAAAAAGATTTTCATTAGAAGGCGGCGATAGTTTAATTCCATTGTTAGATACGATTATCAATCACAGTGCTGATAACGGTATAAAAGAAGCTATTATTGGTATGGCACACCGTGGTCGATTAAATGTGTTAGTCAATGTATTAGGTCAAACAGCAGCAAAAGTTTTTGCAGGATTCGAAGGAAAAAATATCGATGAAAAAAATTCTGGTGATGTTAAATATCACATGGGATATTCTGCTGATATTAAAACTAAAACAGGTTCAGTCCATCTTGCATTAGCATTCAATCCATCGCATTTAGAAATTGTTTCTCCAGTTGTTCAAGGATCTGTACGTTCCAGACAACGTCGTCGTCGTGACAAAGATCAAAAATTAGTAATGCCATTACAAATACACGGTGATGCTGCATTCGCAGGTCAGGGTGTAGTAGCTGAAACATTTAGTATGTCACAAGCGAGATGGTTTTGTGTGGGTGGATCTATACACATAGTCATTAATAATCAAGTTGGATTTACTATTAGTAATCCTAAAGATGCTCGTTCAACTTTGTATTGCACTGATATTGCAAAAATGGTTCAAGCACCAGTATTACATGTGAATGCAAACGATCCTGAAGCAATATTTTTTACAGCAAAATTAGCAGTCGATTTTCGCAATCAATTCAAAAAAGATATAGTCATCGATATGGTTTGTTATCGTCGTCATGGTCATAACGAAGCAGATGAACCTTCAGCCACACAACCTGTTATGTATAAAATTATTAGAAGTCTTGCACCTGCATGTACTTTGTATGCTAATAAATTAATTGCAGAAGGTTTGATTACAGATAAAACCGAATCTGAAATGGCGGATAAATATCGCAAGGCACTCGATACAGGTACCAGCGTTGTTGAAACTGTTCAGGATAAAGAAGCTTATGAATTCGCAGTGTCTTGGGAACCCTTCATAGGTAAAGAGTGGAATATTCCTGCGGATACAGGTTTTTCACCAGAGCGTTTAACCTACTTAGCAAAACAATTAGAAAAACTACCTGATGGTTTTGTAGTACAACCTCAAGTTAAAAAAATGTTAGAAGCACGACAAAAAATGACTTTAGGTGAGCAACCTTTAAATTGGGGTTATGCAGAAACATTAGCGTACGCGACATTAATGGATCAAGGTTATCCTATACGTTTATGCGGACAAGATGCTGGTCGAGGAACTTTCGCTCACAGACATGCTGTTTTGCATGATCAAAACACCGATGAAATTTATATTCCATTAAGCCATATCAAACCTGATCAAGCGCAAATTAACGTGATAGATTCTTTGCTCTCTGAAGAAGCTGTGCTCGCATTCGAATATGGGTTTGCATCTGCAGAACCAAAAAATTTAGTGATTTGGGAAGCGCAGTTTGGCGACTTCGTAAATGGCGCGCAAGTTGTGATAGATCAGTTTATTAGTTCAGGCGAACAAAAGTGGAATAGATTGTGTGGATTAACTATGTTTTTACCGCATGGTTATGAAGGTGCTGGTCCAGAACATTCTTCCGCACGTTTAGAACGTTTTTTACAAATGTGTGCGCAGAATAATATGCAAGTTTGTGTGCCTACGACGCCAGCACAATGTTTTCATATGCTGCGACGTCAAATGATACGACCTTATCGTAAACCTTTAATCGTGATGACACCCAAAAGTTTATTGCGTCATCATCTTGCAGTGTCAACGTTAGAAGATTTAACGAAAGGTGAATTTCAATTAGTCATACCAGAAATAGATGCAATTGATCCTAAAACTGTTGATCGTGTGATACTGTGCAGCGGAAAAGTCTATTACGATTTATTAGAAAAAAGACGTAAAGACTCACTCAACACTATTGCAATTATACGTATTGAACAGTTATATCCATTTCCGCAAGAACGTTTGCAACAAGTTTTAAAATCCTATCAACACGTAAAAACTATAGTGTGGTGTCAAGAAGAACCTAAAAATCAAGGTGCTTGGTATGCTACACAACATTATTTATTAGAGTGTCTGGAGAAAACTCAAAAATTACATTATGCAGGTCGTTCATCTGCAGCGTCTCCTTCTGTTGGATATTTATCGGTACATTTAAAAGAACAAGAAAAATTAGTTACTGAAGCACTTACTAGCACTTTTTAATTTGATTAATTGTAAAAGGAAAACCCCATGGCAATTGAAGTAAAAGTTCCTATGCTGCCCGAATCTGTTGCTGATGCAACAATCTCAACTTGGCATAAAAAAGTAGGGGATGCTGTTTCTCGTGATGAGAATTTAGTTGATCTTGAAACAGATAAAGTCATGCTTGAAGTGCCTGCACCTGCTGATGGAATTTTGAAAGAAATTTTAAAGCCTACAGGTGATGTGGTTCAAGCTAATCAAATTATCGCAATCATAGAAGCGGGAGCTGCGGCTAAAGCACCAGTAGCTGCAAAAAGTGAAGCACCTAAAGCAGATGCTCCTCAACAAGAAGCAGCTAAGCCAGCGTCAAATGCAGCTGCTGCACTTAGCCCATCTGTACGCCGTGTCGTTGCAGAGCATGAAGTTGATGTGACTAATGTGCAAGGTACAGGTAAAGGTGGTCGAATCACAAAAGAAAATGTTTTATCTGTTGTGACACAAGGATCAGGTTCACGTGTAGAAAAACGTGTTCCTATGACACGCATGCGCGCACGTATTGCAGAAAGATTGCTTGAAGTAAAACAAAATACGGCAATGCTCACTACGTTTAACGAAGTGAATTTGCAAGAAGTGATAGAGCTGCGTAATCGTTACAAAGATAAATTCGAAAAAGCACATAACACACGTTTAGGTTTCATGTCATTCTTTGTAAAAGCTGCAGTAGAAGCGTTAAAACGTTTCCCAGCAGTGAATGCATCCATTGATGGTAACGATATTGTTTATCATGGTTATTTCGATATAGGTGTTGCGGTATCAACTGATAGAGGATTAGTTGTTCCTGTGTTGCGTAACGCAGATCAAATGAGCATGGCAGAAATCGAAGCGCAAATTGCTGAATACGCAGTTAAAGCACGCAACGGCAAATTAACCATGGAAGAAATGCAAGGCGGAACATTTACCATTACTAACGGTGGTGTGTTTGGTTCCTTGTTAGCAACTCCCATTTTAAATTCTCCACAAAGCGGCATTTTAGGAATGCATAAAATCGATCAACGTCCTGTTGTTGAAAATGGACAAATCGTTATTCGTCCTATGATGTATTTAGCGCTTTCATACGATCACAGAATTATTGACGGTAAAGATTCAGTCACATTCTTGGTTGCTATTAAAGAATTGTTAGAAGATCCAGCTAGGCTGTTGTTAGAAATATAAAATATAGAGTGGTGTGCTCCCGGATTCGCTGCGCTTAATCCGGGCTACGACGGGATACAATTAAATTTGGGTTAATAAATATCCCGGATTCGCTGCGCTTAATCCGGGCTACGACGGGATACAATTAAATTTGGGCTGATGTAGCCCGGACTAAGCGTAGCGAGTCCGGGAAAATAAAGAGTTTTAAATACAATGACGAGGAAACAAGAATGAATTTACATGAGTATCAGGCTAAGCAACTATTAGCTGAATATGGCTTGCCAGTTTCATCTGGTATTGTTGCAACTACAGTTGCAGAAGCACTTGTTGCTGCAAATAAAATTCCTACTGAAAGATGGGTAGTCAAAGCGCAAGTTCATGCGGGCGGTCGCGGTAAAGCGGGCGGCGTAAAAATAGTTTCAACCAAAGAAGAATTATCAAATGCCGTTGAAGGCATGTTAGGTACTCGTTTAGTAACATACCAAACGACAGAAGAAGGCCAGCCTGTTAGTCAAGTATTGATTGAAGAGCCTTGCGATATAGCACAAGAACTTTATTTAGGTGCGGTGATTGATCGTGCGAAACAACGCGTTGTTATCATGGCGTCTACTGAAGGCGGCGTTGAAATCGAAAAAGTTGCAGAAAAATCTCCTGAAAAAATTCTGTATGTGACTGTAGATCCTATGTTGGGCGTACTGCCTTTTCAAGCACGTGAATTAGGATTTTCATTAGGATTGAAAGGCGATCAAATTAAACAATTTACTAAATTATTATTAGGCCTTGGTAAAATGTTTGTGGAATGTGATTTCAGTTTATTAGAAATCAATCCACTTGTGATTACTAAAGACGGTAATTTGTTATGCCTAGATGGAAAAATTAATATTGATGATAATGCACTTTATCGTCAACCAAAGTTATTGGCTATGCGTGATACCTCTCAAGAAGATGAACGTGAAAATCGTGCACGTGATTGGGAACTGAATTACATAGCATTAGATGGTGATATAGGCTGCATGGTAAACGGTGCAGGACTTGCAATGGCAACCATGGATTTAGTGAAACTGAATGGTGGTAATCCAGCAAACTTTTTAGATGTAGGCGGCGGCGCAACGAAAGAACGCGTAACAGAAGCATTTAAAATTATTTTATCAGACGACAAAGTGAAAGCCATTTTAGTGAATATTTTTGGCGGCATAGTACGTTGCGATTTAATTGCAGACGGTATCATAGGTGCGGTTGCAGAAGTCGGAACTAAATTGCCAGTTGTTGTTCGTTTAGAAGGTAACAATGCTGAATTAGGTTCTAAGAAATTAAGTGAAAGTGGTCTTAATATTATTGCGGCACAAAGTTTTACTGACGCTGCTAAAAAAGTTGTTGCAGCAGCAGGAGAGAAATAATGAGTATTTTAATTAATAAAAACACTAAAGTAATTTGTCAGGGTTTTACCGGAAAACAAGGTACATTCCATTCTGAACAAGCCATTGCATACGGCACGAAAATGGTAGGCGGCGTCACTCCTGATAAAGGCGGTCAAATGCATTTAGGTTTACCTGTGTTTAATACGGTAAGAGATGCGGTTGAAGCGACTCAAGCCGATGCATCTGTGATTTATGTTCCTGCTCCATTTTGCAAAGATTCCATTATCGAAGCAATTGATGCTGGCATTAAATTAATTATTTGTATTACCGAAGGCATTCCAACGTTAGACATGCTGGAGGTTAAAGCATACTTGGATCAACATCCAGGCGTGAGATTGATAGGACCTAACTGCCCAGGTGTCATCACACCAGGTGAATGTAAGATTGGTATCATGCCTGGCAACATACACTTACCTGGCAAGGTGGGTATTGTTTCTCGTTCCGGCACATTAACATATGAAGCTGTTAAGCAAACCACTGATTTAGGTTTAGGACAAAGCACTTGCGTAGGTATAGGTGGTGATCCGATTCCAGGCACTAATTTTATCGATGTTTTAGCTATGTTTGAAAAAGATCCTAAAACAGAAATTATTATTATGGTAGGTGAAATTGGTGGTACAGCAGAAGATGAAGCAGCTGAATACATCAAGCATCACATAACTAAACCTGTCGTTTCATATATTGCTGGTGTCACCGCACCTGAAGGCAAACGTATGGGTCATGCGGGCGCGATCATTGCTGGCGGTAAAGGAACAGCAGCTGAGAAGTTTGCGGCTCTTGAAGCAGCTGGTGTGCATACAGTAGCCTCACCTGCTGATATGGGTGCTATGGCTGCCAAAGTATTGCAGACTGTTGCAGGTTAATAACGAAGTTTTAACCCTCCTCTCCCTGGCCCTCTCCTCCCACATAAAGCATGGGAAGAGAGGGGAATCAACTTAGGGTATGAGGTTAACTTTGTTTATTGTTTAGATCGGCGAGAAAAAAACTTTTAACTTTATTTAAGAAGAAATCCTTTTCTCTTCCTATATAATGCGTGTGATGTTTTAACTTTATTTAAGAAGAAATCCTTTTCTCTTCCTATATAATGCGTGTGATGTTTTAACTT
>JARLJN010000101.1 GCA_031291255.1 Gammaproteobacteria bacterium | reverse complement strand
TTGACAAAATTTTTAATTTATTTTTTCGTCTTTCTATACAGTACTTGTAGGTTGGGTTGAGTGGGTTTTTTTTAAACCCCAAAAAACATTTTTTTTGTTTTTTTTTAAAAAAAAAAAACAAAAAAAAAAAAAAAATAATTTTTTTTGATTAAAAAAAAACCCCCCCCCAACCCAACCTACAAGTACTGTATAGAAAGACGAAAAAATAAATTAAAAATTTTGTCAATTGGAAAAAATTTTATGAACTTTACAATGCCTAATTTCTCAGTTGCATTGCCAGAAATTTTTATGCTGTGCATGGCGGTGATTGCATTAATGACTGATGTTTTCTTACCTGCGCGCGCACGCTTGGCGACATACATCATCGTGCAATTTACTGTAGTGGTTACATTTTTTTTAGCAGTATCACAATACAGTGAATTTCCAGAGCAGATTATTACATTCGGCGGCAGTTACATCATTGATAAGCTGGCTATACTCTTAAAAATATTTATTTGTTTTATCAGTTTTTTCGTTTTTGCTTATTCACGAGAATATATTACTGAACGTGGAATAGCATTTGGTGAATATTATATTTTAGGATTGCTAGCAGTGTTGGGCATGTTAATTATGTCTTCTGCATACAGTTTTTTAACCATTTATCTGGGATTAGAATTACTCTCTTTAGCGTTATATGCAATGGTCGCTATGCAAAAAGATTCAGCTGAAGCGACTGAAGCGGCAATGAAATATTTTGTGATGGGTGCGCTTGCCTCAGGATTGTTGTTGTATGGCATCTCTATGATTTATGGCGCAACAGGTTCCATACAATTATCTCAATTAGCTGACATTATGACGAATTCAATTCCCAGCCAACATTTAGTAGAAGTTTTTGGTTTGGTCTTTATTCTAGTTGGGCTGTTATTTAAGTTTGGTGCCGTACCTTTTCATATGTGGGTTCCTGATGTTTATCAGGGAGCACCCACTAGCATGACTTTATTTATTGCTAGCGCTCCTAAAATTGCTGCATTTGGTATTACTATGCGAATTCTTGTGGAAGCTATGCCCAGCTTGCAAGTGGAATGGCAGCAAGTCTTAATTGTTGTTGCAATTCTTTCTATGTTTTTTGGAAATGTCTTGGCGATAGCACAAACGAATATTAAACGTATGTTGGCGTACTCTTCTATCGCACATATTGGTTATATGTTGTTAGGTATTATTGCAGGCCCAGGATCGGCTGAAGGATATTCTGCAGCCATGTTTTATGTGATCACTTACACCATGGTGGCACTGGGTGCATTCGGTATTATTTCAATTTTAAGTCGTAAAGGCGTAGAGCTAGATCAGCTTGAAGATTACAGAGGAATGAATGCGCGTAATCCATGGCTTGCATTTATGATGTTGTTGTTAATGTTTTCCATGGCCGGTGTGCCTCCTACCGTAGGATTTTTTGCGAAGTTAGGTTTGTTAGAAGCGTTAGTTGAAGCGCATTTTGTGTGGCTAGCGTGCTTGGCACTCTTGTTTGCTATCATAGGTGCGTACTATTACTTGCGTATCGTTATGTTGATGTACTTTGAAGAGCCAGCAAAAGATTTACCAGAACAAAGAATTTATGTTTCGCCTAATATGTTAGCTGTCATTACGATGAATTGTATTTTTGTTCTTATCTTTGGTTTGTTCCCTAGTAACTTAATTGATATGTGCAGGATTTCGTTGGCGGGATAAATTGTATTATTTGGTAAAAGTTAGCTATCATAACTTTTACCCGACCAAGGGATGGTCAAATGATACTATTCAATTTAAAAGCAAATCATACGAACGTGAAGATTGAAGTTATCGCAGGACTGACAACTTTTCTAACGATGTCGTATGTCTTATTTGTTAATCCATCTATATTAAGCTTAACCGGTATGGATAAAGGCGCTGTCTTTGTTGCAACGTGTTTATCTGCATCAATAGGTTGCATCTTGATGGGGCTGATTGCTAACTATCCTATCGCCTTAGCACCAGGTATGGGTCTCAATGCTTATTTTACTTATACTGTAGTCTTAAGTAGCGGACACACATGGCAAGTTGCTTTAGGGGCCGTGTTTCTTTCCAGTATTTTATTTTTGATTGTCAGTATCTTGCCGCTACGAGCTTACATTATTAATTGTTTTCCCAAAGCCTTAAATCTAGGCATAGTCTCAGGCATAGGCCTATTTCTAATGGTCATAGGTTTTAAAAATGCCGACATTATTATTTCTAATTCGGAAACGTTGCTCAGCCTCGGTAACTTGCATCAACATTCAGCGCTACTAGCCATTGCTGGTTTTTTTCTGTTAGTGACATTAGAAGCATTGCAGTTCAAAGGTGCAATTATAATTAGCATACTCGCAGTCACGATAGCGAGTTATGTTTTTGGTTATGCACATTATAACGGTATTTTTTCTATGCCACCGAGCATCATGCCTACGTTAATGCAGATGGATATAAGAGGTGCGGCACACTTAGGTTTCTTTAGTATTATCTTTGCATTTTTATTTGTGGATATGTTTGATAACACGGGTAACTTAATCAGTATCGCTTACCAAGCTAAATTAATGACACCAGGAGAAAAATTACCACGCATGGGGCGAGTTCTAGTGGTAGATAGCTTAGCTGCTTTTATGGGTGCAATGTTGGGAACGTCAACGACTACGAGTTATGGAGAAAGTATAGTTGGAGTCAAAGCAGGTGGTAGAACAGGGCTCACAGCGCTAGTAGTGGGTATATGTTTTTTGTTTGCATTATTGGTTTCACCACTCGCTGCGTCTATTCCTCTGTATGCTACTTCACCCGTATTAATTTATTTAGCCTGTGTCATGTTACGTATGTTAACGAAATTAGATTGGAAGGATGTCACTGAGTTTGTTCCTGGCGTGATAACAGCTTTGGCTATGCCTCTTACTTTTTCGATCGCAAATGGTTTTGCTTTTGGATTTATATCTTATACAGTCATTAAAATTTTTAGTGGGCGTTATCGTGATTTAAATTTTGGAATTGTATTTTTAGCTTTATGTTTTGTGTTGAGATTTATTTATAAATAAAAATTTGTATTACTCTGTGTAAGAAATTCTAATCAACTTTATCTTCATAATAACTTCATTGCTTATTCTGCAATGCGATAAGATGACTCTTTTTGCATTGGTTTTTAAAACAACTAATTGGTTAAATAATTCTTAAGGTTTTCTTAAGAGCATGAGAATTAATTTAATGACACAATGCTTAAGGTTTTCTTAAGAGATTAAATAAATTATTGAGTTGCGAGTGTGTAATCACGTTTACGAATCAAAATAAAACTAAAACACTTGAAATGTTCGAGAAAAACGTGTGTTTCGCAAATAAAATGAAATAAAAAAAGAGTATAATAATCAATTAGTAGGCTTAATTCAGAATTTAAAATAAAAAAAATGTAATCAAGAGTTTGACTCTCACGCTTAGAGATGTCATGTTTTGTTGCATGGCAATATAAAAATATCTCAATTTTGGGGAGAAGTTTTCATGTTACCGCAACAGGCTAGAGCAGAACATAGGATACACGGCAGAGAAGCATTAGAGGCTGTAGGTATTCCGTTAGAGTTTGCAGCGCAAATTATGTTGCTTGCAAATTCATTAGGTATTGCAATTGCTATACGTGCAGGTAAACCTTTTCAATTGTACAATGATCATTGCATACCTAAACCATCCTTTGTAAAAGCTAAAACTGGAAATTGGGGTTTTGCAAAAGGTGTTATCCCTGAAAATTCTCAATTAGGTAAGATAGATGCTAATGGCGTAGTTGTTGCTCCACCAGTTATTCCAGAAGAAGTTTCTTTCACACAACATAAAATTTCTTTAGGTGAAATTGTTAGAGGCTTGCAAAATATACCACCCGAATATCAGTTAATCAGTTTGGATCCAAGCTTAACTCCTGAAGAATATATTCAGCGTCACCATCGTTTAGCTGTTGTTCCTGCTGCAGAAGCTGCTCCAAAAAATAATTCAGTCATTTTTAGCATTGATTTAGAACGCGGATCTTTACCTTTACAAGTTGATGTTGAACCTATATGTACTACTTTATTCAAAGCTAAACATGAATGCCCTTCTTGGTGGGATGAGCAGTGGGGAAAATTTTCTGATCGTGTCAGTTATCGTTATCCTGCTGAGTATCAAGAAAATATTTCCGGACCGCTTCTTCCTTTACAAATTTATGCGATACGCGACAATCAAGATGAATTAATTCCTATTACCGGTGATATGGATTTATTATGGGTAACACGTCCTACACAAAAAGAAATAAAGCAACGCAATTTATCTGTGTTACCTGAATCAGCGCATAGAGTAGTCAATACAGCTGAGTTGGAAGGCTCTGCGTTAATGTTGGAAGCGTTAATTGAATTGCATACACACTTTGCAGAACAACGAGATGAAATATTTGATATCAATGAAATTAGCGATGAAAGTATAGGTAGAGCAGGATGCATTACACCGCTAGAATCATTTTTTATTACTAAGATTAATGAACGTTTTTCTAAGTTCGCTCCGCACATTACCAATCTTTTTCAACACGGTGCAGAAAACAGAAACCCTGGTTTGCCATCGGATATTGATGGGAAAATTTTACATATATGGCAAGGTGAAGTGATATTAACGGAGTCGGAAAAAGACTTAGTTGATTTTGTATTGAATACACCTGGGTACTTAGAAAACAATATTATTGATGTGCATCCTAAATGGAAAATGGAATTGTGGGCACCTGTAATCAATAAACAAATTTTGTTACGTCAATCCATTCATTCAGAGGTAATGGAAAGATATAAAAAATATATTCAGACTTTTTGGACGGCTAAAGATTTTATTAGTCACTTAGTTTTACCTTTTTTATCGAAAGCAAAAGATAATAATAATGATGACATCATAGATGTAATTCGATGCCAACATGAAGGCAGTTTTTTTGAAAATAAATGTTTTACTGCAAGAACTTCCCTTAATCTGTTAGAGAAAGTTTGTAATATCTATCCGGGTTGGACATTAGATAAAGTTGAAAAATGTATTTATGTAAAAAGTGAAACTGAAAACATTGTTATACATTTGGATGCGGATCACATCAGTGCGAATTCTAGCAGTATAGTTGCAATGGCGGTTTTGATTGTTGTTGCGCAAGCGCTGGATATGGTTAAGCAAAAAATTGTTGTTCATAGCCCTAAAGCAAATAATGCAAATAAATTTCAAACTGTTTGGAATGAATTTGCAAATCCTGATGTGCGCGATAGATCTGATAATTTAGATCAGATGATAAGTAAAATTGATGACATCATATCGACAAGTGAAAAAATGAAACATGATCAACCTGTTAAGTATTACAAATCATTTCTTTTCGCCAACAAACAGCCGCGTAAATTAAGTTTTTGTGCTGATGCTAAGGCGCAGCGTGCTTGGCTAGGTTTTTTTGATAAAAAATCATCTGATATGCAGCCTGCTGAAAAAGAGAAATTTATAGAAGCACATTCTCGCATCAAAGAGATTATCAAAAATTTTGATTTGAAGATGTAATAGGGTTCAGCCGGAATGTATTGTGTGCGGGGTCCTGTCGCTTGTAGGTTGGGTTGAGTGCTTTTTACGAAACCCAACATAATGTTACTTATAACATAGCTGGAATGTATTGTGTGCGGGGTCCTGTCGCTTCCAGGTATCCCACCGTGCTCGCAAGCTCCGCGCGGCGGGAGCCCTCCATTCCGCGCCACCCCGGGAATTGACTGGGGCAACTTTTTGCAAAAGCCTTAAAAGCATTTATTGTAGAACTGTAGGTTGGGGTTTGGGGGGGGGTTGGGTTGGCCCCCCCCCCCCCCCACGGGGGGGGGGTTTAGCCCCCCCCCCCCCACCCCCCACCCCCGC
>JARLJN010000100.1 GCA_031291255.1 Gammaproteobacteria bacterium | reverse complement strand
AGTTGAGCTTGTAGCGACTGTGTAAGGGTTTGCAATGCTAAAAGGTCCAGCGTTTGCAGTGAGTGTGCCGCCATTCAGTGTGAGTGTGCCCGTACCTAATGGGCCGTTAGTGATTGCACCTGTGCTGCTAATGCCTAAATTTATCGTACCCACATTTAAGGATGTGCCACCGCTGTAAGTGTTAGCACCTGAAAGAACCAAAGTACCCGAGCCTGTGGTAGTTAGACTGAACCCATTGCTAATTACACCGCTTAACGTGAGCTGTGCACCTGATGCGACATTAATGCTGGTATTTTGCGTTAAACCAATATTTCCCGTAAAAATGCTGCCGCCTGATGCGGTAGTGATGCCACCTAAAGAAGTGCCGCTAGTTGGATTTAATGCAGTAGTGCCAGTGAATAAAATATCTGTTGTTAAGCTGCCTCTGGCTGTTTGCGCATTGGTATTGCTAATTGTGCTGCTTGAATTTGCATTACCAAATGTTAATTGTTGTGTGTTTGCAATGTTGGCGCCAGTAATAGCAGTCGTCAATGTACTAGGTAAAACATCCACAACGTTACCATCTGTCGCAGTACCTGTATAAACTAGAAAAGCATTTCCTGCAGAAACTAAGGTATTTTGCGGCATCATGAAGAAATAATAGTTGCTTGTTGAATCAGCAGTTGTTGTCTTATCTATCACAGTACCATTGACTGCTAAGTTAATCGTGTTTGCTGTACCCGTTCCTGTAACCGGTGTGGTACCTGAAATAAAAACTGGCGCGTTAACATTCATGCCCTTTAGATAAGGAAATGATCCTGGTAATACTCCCCAGATAGATGAACTGAAACCACCGAAGAGGCTACCTACATTGCTTGATGATATAATTGTAGGTTGAGCACTAGGAGCACCAACTGCACCATTGGCTTGACCAGAAGCAAGTTTGTACCAGTAGTCACTCGTTATCGTTGGAGAACTTCCTGCCATAAAACCGGCTAGCCCTGCTGCGTTGTTATAGACAGATGAAACAAGTCCTGTGCTGTAAGAAGTTGATATGGGCCCTCCGCCTTCAGCTATAAATCCAGCAACGTTAGAATTGCCATTAGAGCTCGCTCCAAATTCGGTTACGCTACCCGTGGAATAGGAATCGTTAACAGTTCCTGATTGGCAAATAAGGCCCGCTTCACAAACTTGATTGGTACTTGTAGTCAGCGTTCCAGTGACATTGACTGCACTATAGGCCTGTGAAACGTTACTACTTGTTCCATTACCTATTAAGCCGCCAAGCAGGAGAGCTGATGCAGCTGGACTTGTTGCAGTCACTGATCCTGTCACATAAACATTTGTGATTGTGCCGCTTGCAGTACCCGCTAAGCCACCAGTGGTTGCGCCGCCTGTAATATTTTCATTAACAAGACCTAAATTTTGAATGGTGCCAGATGCGTTACCAAATAATCCAATGGATGCAGCAGTTTGATTTTGTGAAATATAAAGGCCATTAATGACATTATTATTTCCATTAAAACTGCCGGTAAAAATATTTGTATTGGTACCTATAGGTGAAAATCCTGCACCAGATGTGGTGGCGCTAAATTTACTGTTCCAAACATCTGATACACCGACATTGCTGAAATCAATGTTGCTGCCTAGTGAATAATTACCTGTTGGGTTAGCGTTCATTAATTGCAATTGATGAGCGCTATTGATGGTTAATGGTGCATTTCCTGAAAATTCCTCTGTTGTTAACATGGGGCGAGTGCTGCCATTAATAATAAACCAAGTGAAGTTATTTGGTGTTGTGCTAGGGGTAGCAGTAATGCTGCCAGCGACCCCGGAGGTGCCACTCCAGCCCCCCGTGGTAAAACTACTCGATTGCATCATTTGCGCAGTGGAGAGTCCAGGAGCAGTACTCGTGGGAACCGTACCGTATGCGAAAGTTGCGCCTGAAGTTTGGTTATCAAAAAAGTTTGTACCAGCTGCTAGATCGTTTACATCCCCTGTGAGTGCTCCCACTGAGCCTGAAGAAGCGGAAACTAAACCCGAGTTATAGCTATTTGTAAGGGTAAGATTTGATGCGCAACCACTACAAATATCACCTATTAATCCCCCAATGAAAGCGGCGCCAGATGGCGCGCTAATTGTGCCTATATTGTAAGAATTGGTTATAGTGCCCATAGCAGCACCGCCTGCAATGCCACCCAGTGTCGCGGTTCCGCCCGTCGAGGTGACTGTGGCTGCATTATAAGAATTCTGAATAATGCCGCTGAAACTTGCATTATTTAAAGGTACAAGAAACCCCGTTATTCCACCCGCTAGCGTGCCGGTACCTGCGCTAGTTATTAATCCGCTTACATAAACGTTATTCGCTATGACATTAGACCCTGTTCCTGCTAGAGCACCAGCAATTCCCCCAACGTCACCGATACCAGTAATGTTAGCTTTTGTAACCCCAACATTTTGAATCGCATTTGCGGTGCCTGAGTGAACATAACCAAACAGCCCTACGTAATAGAGGGTGGGCCTGTTAATGTAGAGTCCATTGATCACATAATTTTGACCATTGAATGAACCTGTAAAAGGACTAGCAGGATTGACGTTAACTGTACTGCCAACAGCAATTGGCATAAATCCTGAGCCTGAGGCGGTGGCGGCAAATTGACTGTTCCAAACATCTGATACACCGACATTGCTGAAATCAATGTTGCTACCTAAGGTATAATTTCCATTTAAGCTAGCGCTCATTAATTGCAATTGATGCGCATTGTTAATGGTTAATGGTGTGTTACTTGAAAATTCTTCTGACATCAACATGGGCCGAGTGCTGGTTGGAATAATAAACCAAGTGGAGTTATTCGGTGTGGTGCTTGAAGCTGATGCAATACTCCAAGTAGCGCCGCTAAATGTGCTTGCTGAGGAAAGACTTGTTGTAACGCCACCTGTAGTACACGTACCTGAGAAGCACCCAGCTGTTATGCCAGAAGATGTTGTCCCATTAGCAGCTTTTGTACCTTGTCCTGATGTATCGGCATCAAAAAAACTATTGGAAATAGTGCCGCCGCCATTTATTCCAAGAAACCCACCGACGCCGGTTGTTCCGCCGGGGACTGTGACTAGGCCTGTAGAATACGCTTTGTTAACGGTACCTGATAATTGAATTTGACCGAGAAAACCACCGACATTTTGTGTTCCTGTTAGTGCAGTAACATTGCCATACGCATAAGCATCATTGATCGAACCAGCACTACCACTACCCGCTTGAAACTGACCGCCAAGTCCGCCGGCGTTAACATTACCACTCGTGTTAGTTGCAGTGACATTGCCGCCCGCATAAACCCTATTCAAACCTGAGTTACCAGCTCCAAATAAACCACCTATGTTTGATCCTGCTGCAGTGACATTTGCAAGAGAATAGGAGTCGGATACAAAACCACGTGTAATGCCAGCTAAACCTCCGACATTACTAATGCCCGTTACAGTACCTGTTGTATAAACGTATGATATTGACATGGTGTTTGCAATGGATGTATCGCCATGTAAAATACCGACACTATTGTTACCTGTAACATTTGCATTGATAATGCCAAGATTTTTATAAGTGGTAGCAGCGCCTATTACACTAAACAAACCGACGCTGTTTGTTGCTGGACGATTAATAAATAAGTTACTAATAACATTGTTGTTACCGTTGAAGTTGCCTGTGAAGCTACTACCTAATGCGATAGGAAGAAATCCAGCGCCGCTATTCCAAGTGCTAGTAGCGCTTGCATCAATGTTTGTAGCAAGTGCGAAATTTTGTCCCCAAAGAGCAGAGTTATTTGAAAGTGAAGCAAGGCTGCGTGTTGTTGTATCTGTAGATGCACCTAAACTGTTAATCAGTTGATAAGCAGTTGGTGTGGTGCCGCCACTATAGAAGCTAGATGTAGGTGTACCAAACGTCGTAGGGTTATAGAATATGTTTACACCGCCAGACGATGTCGCGCTACTTGTTAGACCAAAAGAGACCGTACCACTGCCAGTACCCGTGTTATCGGCTACCAAATTGATTGCACCAGTGCCTGAGTTTGAAATAGTGGTAAGGGCGGCAACAGTGATACTGTGGTAAGCTGTCAGTGTTAAACTATTTCCACTGTTCCAATTGATGGACGTATTTACTAAAATATCACCAGCACTTGCTGCACCACTATTTGTCGTTTGAACGATAATATTGGCAGAACCCAAACTTGCTGTTAAATCACTTACCAATAAATTGGAATTTGCTGCACCGGCGCTATATGTGTATCCTGAAATTGGATTAGTCGTGGTACATAAAGTACAAATTGTTAAATTGGAAGGGTCTAATAACCATGTTCCGGTTTTAGCAAAAGACGATGATAAATCAATCTTGGCATTAGCAACATTGAGGTAATGCCCTGATGTTTCAATTGAGCCACCATCACCACTTTGCAAGCCTCCTCTAGCAGAAGCATTACCATGAAATTCAGTATCACCATTAGACCAAACAACTATTTTACCGCCATTGCCTGACGTGAGTGCATTCGCATTTAATACTGCACCTGCATCAACGGTTGTGTTTAATGCATTTTGTTCTGGACCTTTACCTTGATAATTACCGCCGACTAAAATAGTTCCGCCACCTAAGTCACCACTGGCATTGAGATTTGCTGTTGAAGCTAAATGAATATTGTTTCCTAACACTTTAATGGTACCACCAGCAGCACCTGAGACATCGGCTATTCCTGATACATCAACTGTACCTTGTTCTCCGCCTGATAAAATAATCACGCCGTTTCGTTGGTCTACGGATTGAGCTCTAGCGACGCCGCTCATGTTAATCACATCATCAATGACACCTTGTGCAGCGCGCGCACTTACTAAGATTTTTCCGCCATCTGCTAAAAGGGTTCCTGTATTTTTTACGCCAGGATTGGCTGCACCTTGGGCGACGCTATCATCTATAGCAAAATTAACGAGTTGATCACCGGTAAAGTCTAAGGTAAATTTTTTGCCTGAACCTAAAACCACACTGCCTAATTCAGCTTGAATCAATCCATTGTTAGTGACACTGGCACCCATAAAGGCAACTAAACCATAAGCAGCTGCTCTGATTGTGCCGTCGTTAACGATGGAGCCGTTTAAATTTGAAGGTTGATCAAAGATGTATTTGCCTGCGAGGAAGTTTGCAACTGAAATACCGGAAGTCGATGCAATTAAACCGCCTACATTTACCATGGCATTAGGCCCAAAATAAAAGCCAGCACCATTCACTAAAATAATTCTGCCTGTTGCAGAAAGTTGTCCATAAATTTGTGAAGCCCCTTGAGCAGCGTCAATTCGGTTTAAAGCAACGCCACCTGCAGGTTGTTCAAAGTGAGTTGATTCATTTGCACCAATGTTAAAGGATTTCCAATCAATGACGGCTTGTTGGCTGGCTTGATTGATTTGAGTGGTAGTCGCAGTTTGAGTAACCGTGGCATTACCAATAGCAACACCTGAAAGTTCTGGGTTTGCGTAGGCACTACTCATCATCATCGCTCCAGCTGCGAAGGCACAGATTTGCTTTAATGTGATGTTGAGTAACGTCTTCATTTTACTTGTGTTTCCTCCCCTTAATTCAACTGCTATATGTTGTTTGACACATAAAGTATAGTCCAATAAATGAACTTTTGGGGTGTGGGATAAAATATATATATAGAGTAAAATCAGAGAGATAGGCTATGAACAGCCGCCAGAGCCTGCAGGGGTGACGGCTGCGCTGTTGGATGAATCTGCTTGATTTAATTGGTCAAAGACGCTGGCTGTGTTTTGGGTAGCGATACTAACGCCGCTGCTAAAGTTACTTAGATTTATCTCTGTAAGACTGGCCACATTTCCGTAGGTTAGACCTGAGCCATTAGTAAGGGTTGCGGCTGTGGTGATGGCAGTTTGTGCTCCAGAAGGGACACTGGAGCTAGCAGACGTGATGGTCAAGTTAGCAGACGTGTAATTGATGTTGTAATTGCTGTTGCAAGTGAGAGAGCCTTGAGTAATAGGGTAGGTGCCAGCCGCTTCTGAGCTGCCTTGTCTTGCAAGAGCACCGCTTAACACGTTGTTAGCACTGTCTGAGATAGTAATGCCATCGACTAATTTATTGATAAATCCAGCAGCATTATAGGTAAATACAGGGTCGCTCATACCTGAGATCTTAGAGGCTGCATTTGCAATGACTGTTAACGTAGCTGGAGTGATACTTAAGTTATTGCTGACATAACTTAACGTATAGTTGCTGCTGGCAGCTAAGGTATTTTGAAGAATAGCATAAGCGCCTACATTTTCAGTTGCTAAGCTAATCGTTCTGTTTAAATTACCCGTAACGCTATCGCCTGCGAACAATCCTGTTGTTGTATAAGTTAGGCTAGGATCGTTAGTACCGTATGTTTTGGTTTGAGCATCGGCAGTGACGGTTAAAGGTGCTGGCGTAATATTAGCGCTTAAGCCCACTGGTTGAATTAAATTATAGTTAGTTGCATCAGCACCACTGATAGAGAAGCCTGATGCAGTGACAGCTTTGTTCGTTCCAACATTTTTATCAGCAAACGCACCGACAGCACTTACACTACTTAAGTTAACTGTATCCCCTGCAAAGGTGCCAGAGAGAGCAGCAGAACCTACGTTTAAAGTATCCACCGTGTTTGCGTTATATACTTTGTCTGTACCAGCAGCACCTGTGATATTTAAATTAGCGGCAGTGATAGTCCCAACTGCACCACTTGCTGTGCTAGAAGCCAGTTGATATCCATAAACTTGAGAGGTAGATGCGTTCGTTACACTAGCAGTGATGCCTGATACAGAAACGGTTTTTCCTGTGCCTACATTTTTTGTATCGTAGGTGCTTGAGCTTGAACTAAAGGCTGCAACATCTCCACCTGTTAAACCTGTAGAAGAATAATTACCCGCAGCCAATGTAGCAGCGGTTGTCGCGTCATATGTTTTGCTGACTGTACCCGTGAGTGATGGGGTGAGTTGTAGTGCACCTACAGCATAAGTGATACCACGGTTAGCATTTAAAGTCAGTCCTATTGGCGTATAGAGTTTGCCACCGCCAAACGTAATGGCATTTGCAGTGAAGGCACCAGGAACTGCGCCTAAACCTGAATCCGCATTGATGCTGAGAATACCTGCATTAATTGTAGTAATGCCACTGTAAGTATTCGCACCTGATAAAGTGATTGAGCTTGCGCCTACTTTGGTTAAACCAAATCCGCCGCTTAAGATACCGCCTAATGTTCCAGAGCCAGCTCCGCCTATGGAACTATTACTTGCTAAACTGATGGCATTATTAATTACATTGTTAGTGCCTGAAATAGTTAATGCACCACCGCTGCTGATTCCTGTTCCATTCAAGGTAATGGCTGAGGTATTCGCAAATGTGCCCGCACCGAAATTAAAATCTAATACACCACCATTTGCGACTGAAATGGTTCCGCCTGTTGCATTTCCTAATGCATTAATATTTCCTAGACTTAACAAGCTAGTTGCGCTGACTGTTGTGTTGCCCGTATACCCTGTGTTTGATCCATTCAATATAGTTGTGCCTGCACCTGTGATAGTTAAGTTACTCGAACCTTGAATAGGAGCGTTAATTGTGAATTTGCTTGTTGAGTAATCAGCGCCAGAGAGAGTGCTTGGATTGTTTACTATAATTGCTCCTGTACCGGCTGCATTTAAAGTGCCGCCATTAACACCAAGGATGTTACCACCATTCAATTGTATTGTTGTCGCATTGGGAATGGTGAAAGTACCCCCAAATTGAGTAGTAGAACCGCTATTTAAGGTAGCAAGAATGCCTGATGAGGGTGTGCCAAGAGTAGAGCCAGCAGATACTACAAGGTATCCATTATTTGTTGTGCCGCCAGTGTAAGTATTGGCATTTATTAATGATAGAGAATTACTTAATCCACTGGACACATTAAGAGCTCCTGAGCCGCTAATGACACCAGCTATCGCAAGATATCCAAGACTTCCTGTTGCTAGGGTTGTAAGGGTGAAACCGTTAGTATTAATATTACCTGCTAGCCTAAATCCAGACCCATTTGTTGTAAAATTGCGACTAAAAACGCCTATGCTGGTATTACTCCCCAAGGTAATGGCATTATTAATACGGTCACCAGATCCATTTACTGTCGCTAATGCTGAGTTGAGAGCTCCTATGCCGCCAACGCCTGTTCCATTCAGGGTCATGGCTGATGCGTTAGCTAAGGTGTTTTCCGCTAAATTAAGACTTAAGGTTGCACCATTGCTGACAGTGATGCCGGCTGTATTAGCAACAGTACCTAAGCCATTGAGATTGGTGACACTTAAGGTTCCTGCATTGATATTCGTTGCGCCTGTATAAGAGTTAGCACTGCCTAAAATTAATGTTCCTGTACCCGCTTTGTTAAATGCATTTGCTCCTGCCATGATACCGTTATAAGTTAACGTCATGTTTGGATCGACAGAGATAGTGCCGTCTCCTGCGTTAAGTGCGATGCCGCGATTTGCATTTAATGTGAAAGATCCTGTTGTTTGTAAGGTACCACCACCGAATGCTAATTGTCCGGCTGTAGCAGAACCTGGGGCTGTTCCTAATCCTGAATCAGCACCGATGCTAAGAATGCCAGCGTTAATTGTTGTTATGCCGCTATAAGTATTTACACCGGGTAAGGTTAATGTGCCAGCGCCTGATTTAGTTAAGCTGCTGCCTGTGCCAGAAAATATACCGCTAATTGTGCTTGCGGTGTTGTTATTAATTGTTAAGCCAAAACCAGCACCCGTAATGCCAGCGAGAGAGATACCACCTGCAGATGAAGTGAGTAACCCTGCAGAGGCAAGTGTGACAGTGCCACTATAGGTTTGGTTACCTGCACTACTAATAGTTGCACCAGAATTATTGATTGTAACGGGTCCGCCAAATGCAAGAGTACCGGCGCCTGATGCTGTAATGCCTCCATCAATGGTATAACTAGTGCCTGATAACACATTAAGGCTGACACCTGAGTTAAGTGTTAAGTTAGCACTGGGTGCGGAACCTGAAACAGAATATAAGGTGTTAGTTGAAGACAAGTTACCCATTGCCGTTTGTAATAATGTATTTGAGAAAGCACCATTAGCACTTTGTACATCTAACGTACCACTGTTTAGATTAACCGTTGCTGAGTTTGCTGCAGTGCCACTAAATATGGCAGCAGTGCTTGCTGTATTCAGACCGCCTGATGCATAAATCAAGAAAGGATTGCTGATAGAGTAAATGGATTTATCAAATACTCCATAATAAAAGCCTGAGCCATTGGTTGTTAAGCTAGATTGCGTTGAAGTAACGGCTGTGCCATTTGAAGCTATATTGATAGTGACACCAGAAACAGTTCCACCCGTAAGTGTGCCGCTTATTCCTTGATACTTCCAGTTAAGGAAAGGACGTGTGTTTCCGCTGATAATTCCCCATATAGGTGTAGTCGCAAAATCCCAAGTATTAAAGTTAGACGAATTCATCATTTGAGCGGTGGTGAGCCCTGTTCCAGCCGCAGATGTTCCTATGGCTGAAGTTGTTGTATCCCAATAACTGTTTGTTACCGTAGCCGTACCATTGTATCCAACTAGCCCGCCTTTGTTAGTTGTGCTGGGTGCGGAAAAAGTACCTGCACTATATGAATTAGTGATACTGCCATTTCCAAAAAGATAGCCAGCACCACTGCCATTTCCACCAACAAGTCCACCCGCACCTAGAGCGGTCGCATTTGGAGCGCTGACATTGCTTGTGGTATAGCTATTAGCGATAGTAGCCGAATTATCATTTGCCCCCGCAAGTCCACCTACGTATACGCCATTGCCGGTAAGGTTATTTGTTCCGTTAAGGGTAACCGTACCCGTGCTAAATGATTGAGTAATGTGTGCGAGAGATCCATTATTTCCACCAACCAGCCCACCAATAATTAACGTTGGGCTGGCGCCACTTCCCAGGTTACCAGTGACAGTTGCAGTAGAATAAGAATTAGAAATGGTGCCCTGGTTAAGTCCAACGAGGCCGCCGGCACGGCTATCCCAAACTGAGTCGGTGTGAGTTGTAGATCCAGTGACATAGCTATTCGTTATTGTGCCATTATTTTGCCCCGCTAAGATACCAGTTAAAAGACTTACAGTACCTGATGCTAATGTGCCTGACACATTTGCATTAGTTAACCCTATATTTTGAACGATGCCGGCTGCTGTGATATTGCCAAATAATCCTATCCAGGCACTTGCACCACTAGCAGAGCGATTAATAAATAAATTATTGATCGTATAATTTTGGCCGTTAAACGATCCGCTGAAGTTAGTGGTTCCATTTCCAATAGGTGAAAATCCTGTACCTGATGTGGTGGCGGTAAATTTACTGTTCCAAGCATCTGATACACCGACATTGCTGAAATCAATGTTGCTGCCTAATGAGTAAGTGCCTGCTAAGTTGGCGCTCATTAATTGCAATTGATGAGCGCTATTGATCGTTAATGGTGTATTACTAGAAAATTCTTCTGTCATTAATATGGGTCGAGTGCTGCCAGGAATCAAGAACCATGTTGAGCTGTTAGGTGTTGCGCTAGAAGCTGTTGCAATGCTCCAACCCGAAAAATTACCCGATTGCATCATTTGGGCTGTAGTCAATCCCGTCATGCCAGAAGTAGAGCCAGAGCCTGCGCCTGCTGATGCGACTGATGTGTTTGTATCAAAGTAGCTACTAGTAAATAAATAATCGTTTAAACTGCCAATGAGTGCTCCTTTTGTCCCTGAGCTAGTAATGGCACCACTGTTGTAAAGGTTGCTGAGTGTTGTGCTGTAAAAACAACCGCTGCAGGTATCACCTAATATTCCACCTGCTGAGCCTGTCCCTGCTATTGTGCCAATGTTATAAGAATTTGTTATCGTACCGCCGTGAAAGTCACCAAATATTCCACCCGTCGCGCCGGCCCCTGTAATAGTTGCTGCATTATAAGAATTTTGGGTGGTTCCTATTTTGCTGGAAACACTTGCTTGGCCTCCAGCTAGACCGCCTGCAGCGACGAATGAGCTAGTTGACGTTACGTTGCCTGTTACATAAACATTATTAAACATGATATTGCTTGAAGCACCATCTATATATCCTGCGACCCCCCCTACACCGGAACTAAAATTCGTATTGTAATTATTAGTAATGTTGGCATTCGTTAATCCTATATTTTGAAGAATTGTTGCGGCACTTGAGGCTATATATCCAAATAATCCTGTGTAAGCAACGCTGCTGCTGGTATTTTCAAATAAACCATTAATTGTAAAGTTTTGACCGTTTAATGAGCCTGTGAATTTATTAGCTGATGTTCCTATAGGTGTAAACCCAGCACCACTATTCCAATTGCTTGTGCCGGTTGCATCAATATTATTATTTAGGACATAGGCGGTACCGAGTGGGCCTGTTGCTATTCCTTGTAACCCATAAACATCCGTGATGCCATTACCACTAGATGTATTCAAGCGAGTAAATTGAGCATTGAACAAACCATTGTAAGCAGAGCCAGTGGTAATATTAAAATTATTGCTTACGCTAAAAGTAGGAAGGGTACCTGAGGTGTTTTGTAACCATTGACCAGAGCTTAAAGTGAAGTTAGCAACTTGAATGGCTTGCGTCATGGTGGTTGGCGCTGTTCCCACGGTAGTGCCAGAACCAATAGTACCTACTGATAAACTTTGAGTACCGTTTAATGCGCTAAGCGTTAATCCACCATTCACAGCTGTAATAGGTGAATTAATATCGATGTATTCTGTTGCGACTAAAGATAAGGTGTTGCTAGAGCTCCATGTAAGCGGTGTGTTTGCACTAAGAATAATATCCCCTTGTGTACCACTTGCGTTAACCGTGACATTGGCTGAAGCAAGTGCGTTAGTTAAATCGGTTGAATTTAAATTGCTGGTTGTCGTTTGAGTGTAAGGGTTAGTGATTCCAGGACTAGAAGCAGATGTAGAAATCGTAATGGCATAAGGATCTAATAACCAAGTTCCCATAGAGCCATTTTGGGCGCCAAGATTAATTTTAATTCCGCTGACATCTAAGTTTTCACCTGATGTTTCAACCGATCCACCATTACCACTTTGCGCGCCGCCTTGTGCATAGATGTTGCCATGGAATTGCGTATTCGCATCAGACCAAACTACAACTTGTCCGCCATTACCTGACGTGAGTGCATTAGCATTTAATACTGCGCCGGCATCAACAGTTGTCGTTAATGCATTTTGTTCAGGTCCCGCGCCATGAAAATTTCCACCGACTAAAATCGTTCCGCCGCCTAAGTCACCGCTGGCATTGAGATTTGCTGTTGAAGCTAAATGAATATTGTTTCCTAACACTTTAATGGTACCACCAGCAGCACCCGAGACATCGGCTATTCCTGAGACATCAACTGTACCTTGTTCTCCACCCGATAAAATAATCATGCCGTTTCGTTGGTCTACGGATTGAGCTCTAGCGACGCCGCTCATGTTAATGACATCATCCATCACACCTTGCGCAGCGCGAGCACTTATTAAAATTTTGCCGCCATCCGCTAAAATTGTTCCTGTGTTTTTTACGCCAGAATTGGCTGCACCTTGGGCGACGCTATCATCTATGGTGAAGTTAATGAGTTGATCACCGCTAAAATCTAATGTGAATTTATTACCTGAACCTAAAACGACACTGCCTAACTCAGCTTGAATTAATCCATTGTTGGTGACACTGGCACCAAGAAAGGCAACTAAACCATAAGCAGCTGCTCTGATTGTGCCATCGTTAACGATGGAGCCGTTTAAATTTGAAGGTTGATCAAAAACATATTTGCCTGCGAGGAAGTTTGCAACTGAAATACCGGAAGTCGATGCAATTAAACCGCCTACATTTACCATGGCGTTAGGGCCAAAATAAAAGCCAGCACCATTCACTAAAATAATTTTACTCGTTGCTGAGAGTTGACCATAAATTTGCGAAGCGCCTTGAGCTGCATCAATTCGGTTTAAAGCAACGCCACCTGCAGGTTGTTCAAAGTGAGTCGATTCATTTGCACCGATGTTAAAGGATTTCCAATCAATGACGGCTTGTTGGCTGGCTTGATTGATTTGAGTGGTAGTCGCAGTTTGAGTAACCGTGGCATTACCAATAGCAACACCTGACAGTTCTGGGTTTGCGTAGGCACTACTCATCATCATCGCTCCAGCTGCGAAGGCACAGATTTGCTTGAATGTGATGTTGAGTAACGTCTTCATTTTACTTGTGTTTCCTCCCTCAAAATTTCTCTGTAAAGTATCATAAGTCACTTGGAGTATAGTCCAACAAATGAACTTTTGGGGTGAGAGATAAAATATATTTATAGAGTAAAATCAATTAGATATATTATAAACAGCCGCCAGAGCCTGCAGGGGTGACGGCTGCGCTGTTGGATGAATCTGCTTGATTTAATTGGTCAAAGACGCTGGCTGTGTTTTGGTTAGCGAAACTAACGCCGCTGCTAAAGTTACTTAGACTCACTTCGGTAAGACTGGCCGTATTTCCGTAGGTTAGACCTGAGCCATTAGTAAGGGTTGCGGCTGTGGTGATGGCAGTT
>JARLJN010000099.1 GCA_031291255.1 Gammaproteobacteria bacterium | reverse complement strand
TTGGTGGTTTTAATACATGAACATTATAATTACCCCCGGATTGCCCGCGCCAAAACGCGGGGTTGGGTTTCCCGGTTTTGCGCCTGCGCACAATCCGGGCTACTGAAAAATTATATCTTTGTTACGCTAATTAAATTTAGTATAATTAGCGTAATTTAATTTTTGTACAACGTTTGGAGTATAAATTTTGAATAAGATTTTATTATTATCAGCATGCACTTTATTCTTTTCATCTAATCTGTTTGCTCAATCATTCAGTGTTCAACTTGACGCTCAAACAATTACAAAATCCATTTATTCTTCATCAAATTCTAAAAAAGAAAGTTCTGTCATTATATATGGCGGCCAAGATATCTCACGTGACAGTGTAGGCTCACAAACAATCAGTGGTGATCAAACTAGTTTAGTTGGATAGATTTAAAGATTCATGCGGACAATCCCGGATTTTCGCAAAGCTCAATCCGGGCTACATTATGTAATTTGCTTATCTGATTTCTTATTTTCGATATAATTAACAATCTTGGCATGATGAATTATGCTTTGTTCATAAAGCTTATATTCAAGCTGCCCTTCACTATTCTGTACTTGATCAGCAAAAACTTCTTGTTGTCCTTGTTTAGGATCTACATTGCCATCACGAACATTATTAACCGTTACAACTGCATAACCTGTAGGCACTCTCACTGATACAAAAATCTTGTTAGCACCTTTTACGGGTCTAGGAATTCTAAAGGCTTCATCAAGTATTGCTGGATCCACTTTTGTTGAATAACGCCCTACCCAACCTACAGATAACCAGGAGAACGCTGGATATTCTTTCTTTGCTTGTTCAATAGTATAACCGCTTTGCAGTTTTTGTTTAAGCAAGAACGCTGCAGCTGACGCATTAGCCTCATATTTTTGAGTTTTCAATTGATTCGATATTTGTTGCTCTACTGATTTTAACGGCATTAATGCTGCTGGAATATGTGTCTTTATTCTTAATACAATAGCCAAATCTGGATTGACTTGGATAACATCACTATTATTTTGAGAATTTAAAACATCAGCACTGTAAGCCACTTCGCGTACTTTCTCGTTAGCAGCAATATCTTTTCCATTATCCAGAGAAAACAAGCCGGATACCTTAATGGGTGTACCCGTAATTTTTACAGCAGATTGTAATGAATCTGGATATTCGTAAGCAGCATTAGCTAGCTTCTCTCTTAAGTCTGCAAACTTTTCTTCCGCCATTTGACGAGTTAATGCTTCTTTAACACTGGCAGCCGCTTGGGCATAAGTTTGAGTGACAGCTGGTTTAACAGCTAATACTTTTATAATGACTATGCCGGTTTTTGTTTGGATAGGTGAACTGAGATCACCTGGCTTTGTTAATGATGAAACTGTTTTCTGTAAGTCAGATGGGAGTTGATTTAATGCAACCCATACTGGCTGTTTAACCACAGTATGAGACAGCGTTGCAAAATCTGCGCCCGCTTTAATTTTTTTCAGCATATCATTCGCTTTATTCTTAGCATCAGACAATGCTTGAGCACTAGGATTTTCAGCCAAAGGAATTTGTATTTTATCCAAACTCCATTGCATAGGTTGAGTATAGGAGTTTATATTTTCATTATAGTAAGCTTTAAGTGCGTCCTCAGAAGGATGCAAAGTAGCCGCTAAATCTTTTTTAGATAACTCAACATACTCTACGCTCACTTGTTCTGGCGTCTTGAATTTATCTTGATTTTGTTTGTAGTAAGCAGAAATATCGTCTGGCGATATCACTATAGCTTGTTTAGAAAAGAAATCCCTAGGTAAGATAACATAATCCATTTCTCTTTCTTGATTAACTAACGCTATGGTTTGATCGATTTCATTAGGTAATGCAAATGCACTTAATATAATACCTATTCGAGGTTGATCAACAAGCATAGTTGATCGAATAATATCTAAAAAATTAGCTACATTAAACGAAGTTAACGCTAAAACTTGATTGAAACGCGCTAGAGAAAACTTTCCGTTTATTTGAAACTCTGGAATGCTTTCTAAATAATTTCCAACTTGACGCGAAGAAATTCTATATTTATCTGCAACTGAAGCTTGTTCTAACGCTTGGATATAAATGAGGCCTTGCAAGGCACGCTGCTTAAGCTCCGCATCCATAGAAGCTGGCAAATTTGATCCTAAATTGACTTGAGCTTGTCTTCTCAAACGCTCGTATGATGCTGCAAATTGACTTTTATCTATCTCAACACCATTCACTTTTGCAATGGTAGTGTTATTAGATGCACCACTGATATAACTGTGTATTCCCCATAACGCAAATGAAAGAATAACTAATGTAATGATAACAGTTGCTACCCAGCCCTGGGTACGATCGCGAATGCTCTGAAGCATGGTGTAATCTCGCTAACATTATCTATAAAAAAAGGCGTGCGTTAATGAGCAAATTTCTCTAATTATCCTTTTTAGAGCGCTCTTAACGCACACCTCTTATGATTTATGGCGGAGTGGACGGGACTCGAACCCGCGACCCTCGGCGTGACAGGCCGATATTCTAACCAACTGAACTACCACTCCTGCTCGTTTTTGAAAGCTCACAATTTTAAGCAATATCTATTTGTCACACAACAGACTAACTTATAATTACTTTCTTTTTTGTATTATGGTAGGAGCTGAGGGGATCGAACCCACGACCCTCGCCTTGTAAGGGCGATGCTCTCCCAGCTGAGCTAAGCTCCCATATATCTACTTACCTGACTGATCTTTTCTACAAATTTATTCATCTCAAGTCAGGTTGTGTAAAGTATTCGTTTTTAAAATAAAAAGCAAAGTTTTTTTGATATAAATGTGAAAAAAAACAGGGGCTGTTGACAATTCGCTAGGCTGAGACAAAAAACCGCGATTTTCGAGCACCGAAGCGTAGCATACGTAGTTAGTATGTGAGCATAGCATCACAGAAAATCGTGGTTTTTTGACCAGCATAGTAGAATTGCCAATAGTCCCCATTTTAATGGTCTTTTTCTTTCACGGCATCTTTTAAAGCCTTTCCAGCTTTGAAACCCACTATTTTTGCCGCTTTAATATTAATCTTTTCACCTGTTTGAGGATTTCGGCCTTCGCGTGCTGCTCGTTGTTTAACCACAAATGTGCCGAAGTTTACCAGTAGGACTGGGTCACCTTCTTTTAATGAGACCACTACACCTTCTAACAATGCGTCTAACGCACGTGTTGCTGCAGCTTTAGTCAGTTCTGCTTTTTCAGCAATAAGTTCAATAAGATCAGATCTATTCATATATCCCCTGCTATTTTTGAAATTGAAATAATATACGATGGTAAAGATTAGTTTAAGAATAGGTTAGAAACAACAGAAAAATGTGGGTCAGACTAAGCTGTATAAACTAGTCTGACCCATTTCAGGATTTAATGCGCTCTATCTCTGTAACCTTTACGAACTTTTTTAGATGGAGCTGTTATTAACGTTTTCACCTTTTTAGTTTTATTCTTTGCTAATCGAACTGGATAGCCATTCAAAGCATGTGTAAACACTTCATCTATCCATCTTACAGGTTTAATATTCAAATCTTTTAAAATATTCTCCGGTATTTCTTTTAAATCTTTAACATTCTCTGAAGGAATAATAACACTTTTGATACCGCCCCTATGAGCAGCCAGAAGCTTTTCTTTTATGCCGCCTACTGCAAGCACTTCACCCCTCAACGTTATCTCTCCAGTCATCGCAACATCTGCCCTAATAGGCATCTGTGTGAGCACAGAGACTAATGCGGTGCACATACTCACACCCGCGCTAGGTCCATCTTTAGGTGTAGCACCTTCAGGTACGTGTATATGGATATCATTCTTCTCAAAGAAATTTTTAGGTATACCTAGGAAAGGCGCACGCGAACGTACTACCGTTAAAGCAGCTTGAATTGATTCTTGCATAACGCTGCCTAACTGACCGGTATACGTCATCTTTCCTTTACCAGGTAACGTGACGGCTTCAATTTCTAATAATTCACCACCGACTTCAGTCCATGCCAACCCTTTCACTTGACCAATTTGGTCTTTTTCAGCAGCGACATCATATCGATAACGTCTAACCCCTAGATAATGCTCAAGGTCAGCTGGTTCAACAGAAATTTTATGAACACGCGTTTTCAATAAGACTTCTTTGACAACTTTACGGAAGATTTTCGAAACCTCTCTCTCAAGACTACGAACACCTGCTTCACGAGTGTAATATCGAACAATATATTTCACTGTTTCAGCTGCAATCTTCACTTCCTTAGGCTTTAGACCATTTAAGATCATTTGCTTAGGAATTAAGTGACGCATAGCTATATGGATTTTTTCATCTTCTGTATAACCCGGTATACGTATGATCTCCATACGATCGCGTAATGCTGGCGGAATTTCTAACGTATTCGCAGTGGCAACAAACATAACATCTGAAAGATCATAATCGACTTCCAAATAATGGTCGTTGAACGCATGATTCTGCTCTGGATCTAACACTTCCAGCAAGGCTGATGCAGGATCTCCACGAAAATCTGTCGACATTTTATCAATTTCATCTAGCAAGAAAAATGGATTTGACGCATCTGTTTTAGAAATTTTCTGAATAATTTTTCCTGGCATAGCACCTATGTAAGTACGTCTATGACCACGAATTTCAGCTTCATCACGAACGCCGCCTAAAGACATACGTACAAATTTACGGCCTGTCGCTCTGGCAATAGATTCGCCCAAAGATGTTTTACCCACACCTGGAGGGCCTACTAAACAAAGAATAGGACCTTTTGATTTCTTCACGCGCTTTTGCACAGCCAGATATTCTAAGATTCTTTCTTTTACTTCTTTTAAGCCATAATGCTCTTCTTCTAATATCTTTTCAGCTTCTACTAAGCTAGCACGTAAACGTGAATGTTTACTCCAAGGCAAACCCAACATCCAGTCTAAATAATTACGTGAAACAGTAGCCTCTGCTGACATAGGAGACATCATTTTTAATTTATTTAATTCTGATAACGATTTTTCTTTTGCCTCAGCAGTCATACCCGCTTTTTCAATTTTCTTTGCTAACGCTTCAAGTTCATTGGGGGATTCTTCAAGGTCGCCCAACTCTTTTTGAATCGCTTTCATTTGCTCGTTAAGATAATACTCGCGCTGCGTTTTTTCCATTTGACGTTTCACACGGCCGCGTAATCTTTTTTCAACTTGCAAAAGATCAATTTCTGCTTCCATGATACCGACTAATTTTTCAAGTCGCTTAACAAGGTCTACTATTTCGATGAGACTTTGTTTTTCATCAATTTTTAAAGACAAATGTGCAGCAACGGTATCAGCTAAACGACTTGCGTCGTCCACTGCCAAAACAGAGGATAAAATTTCAGAAGGAATTTTACGATTCAGCTTTACATACTGCTCAAATTGAGACTTTAGTGATCGAATTAAAATTTCAATTTCTCGTGCAGCCACATTTTTGTCTTCGACAATTTCCACATCAGCTAAAAAATAATCTTCATTACTAATAAATTTAGCTGCTTTAGCTCTACGCACACCTTCGATTAAAACTTTAACGGTACCATCTGGGAGTTTTAACAGTTGTAAAACAGTTGCGAGAGTTCCCACATGATAGATTTCTTCTTCCGTGGGTTGATCTTCGGAAGCACTGCGCTGCGTTACCAAGAGTACTTGCTTGTCAGCAGCCATTGCTACTTCAAGTGCTTTAATGGAACGTTCGCGACCCACAAATAAAGGGATTACCATGTAAGGGTAAACGACTACATCCCGCAAAGGTAATACGGGAATTCCTAAAAGATTTTTATCATTTTTGCTTGATGTCATAGTTGATTCCTCAGTAATAACATCCATAGGGAGAGAAAATTAGTTCATGTTCTGACTGCAGATTACTCTGCAGCAAAACTCTGCTCTAGCTCAGGATTTTCATACATCACTATAGGTTGAGATTCTCCTTTTACAGTGGCTTCATCTATGATGACTTTTGAAACATGACTTAAGGATGGCAATTCATACATAATATCTAACAACACTTTTTCTAATATAGAACGTAACCCACGAGCACCCGTTTTCTTTTCTACACAACGTTCTGCAATCACTTCTAATGCAGCATCTCTAAATTCTAGCGTCACATTTTCCATTTCAAAAAGCTTGCGATATTGCTTAACTAAAGCATTTTTAGGTTCAGTTAAGATATTAATTAACGCATTTTTGTCTAGCTCTTCTAATGTAGCAACAACAGGCAAACGACCAATTAATTCTGGAATTAATCCAAATTTAATTAAATCTCCGGGTTCTACTTCATGCAGTAATTGATCCAAGGTTTTAGCATCCGCTTTTCCACGAATTTCTGCTTGGAAACCAATCCCTGCTTTTTCTGAACGATCACGTATAACTCTTTCTAATCCTGCAAACGCACCGCCGCAAATAAACAAAATATTACGCGTATCCACCTGAATAAATTCTTGCTGCGGATGTTTGCGTCCACCTTGTGGAGGAACAGATGCGACAGTTCCCTCGATTAATTTTAACAATGCTTGCTGTACACCTTCACCCGATACATCACGAGTAATAGAAGGGTTTTCTGATTTACGTGAAATCTTATCTATTTCATCAATATAAATGATGCCTGTTTGCGCTTTCGCAACATCATAGTCCGCTTTTTGAAGAAGCTTCTGAATAATGTTTTCAACATCTTCACCCACATAACCTGCTTCTGTTAACGTTGTTGCATCAGCAATAGCAAATGGAACATTGAGTGATCTAGCTAATGTTTCTGCTAACAACGTTTTACCACTGCCTGTAGGCCCGATTAACAAAATATTACTCTTGTTAAGTTCAACTCCGTCATTTTTAACGTTACAACTTAAGCGTTTATAATGATTATAAACAGCAACAGATAAGGTTTTTTTCGCAAAAGATTGGCCAACAACATACTCATCTAAAGTGGCTTTGATTTCCACTGGTGATGGCAGTTTAGGCAAAATATCCGATGCTTTTGCTTCTTGATTTTGTTCTTGAATGATTTCATTACATAACGCCACGCATTCATCACATACGTACACAGAAGGACCCGCTATGAGTTTTTTAACCTCATGTTGGCTTTTGCTACAAAACGAGCAATGTAATACTCTGTCTTTACCGCCATTTCCGGTTTGGTCAGTACTCATAGAGGAACCCCTTTTAGTTTAGCGTCATAATGAGATATGGGCATATTTTTCAAATTCAAGTCACTTTTTCTTTATCATTACTTACTATACCTTTTCTGTGCTCTAAGATTTTATCTACAATTCCATATTCCAAGGCACGTTCAGCACTCATAAAATTATCTCTGTCGGTATCTTTAGCAATAACTTCTTCTGGCTGGCCAGTATGATGAGCCAGTAATTTATTTAAACGAGAACGAATCTTTAATGTTTCTTCAGCATGTATAGCAATATCAGATGCTTGACCTTGTATACCACCTAAAGGTTGATGAATCATCACACGGGCATTCGGTAAGCAAATTCGCTTTCCTGGTGCGCCGCCTGCTAATAAAAAAGCACCCATGCTAGCCGCTTGACCTAAACACATAGTACTAACAGCAGGTTTGATAAATTGCATAGTATCGTAAATAGCAAGCCCTGCAGTGACTACCCCGCCTGGAGAATTAATATAAAGCGAAATATCCTTGTCAGGATTTTCAGATTCTAAAAATAATAATTGTGCGACTACCAAATTTGCAACGGTGTCATCAATAGGCCCAATCAGAAAGATCACTCTGTCTTTCAAAAGACGTGAGTAAATATCAAAAGATCTTTCGCCTCTAGCCGTTTGCTCAATTACCATCGGAACTAAATGGGAACTCGTCATTTTTTTTCCTTCTATAGTTTTAAAATCTACACCACATCTCAGTGCAGGGCGCCATCCTATGCTTTCATTAATTCACTGTAACTCAGTGTTTTTTCAGTGACAGCGACATCAGCTAATAAAGCTTCTATCACTTGCTCTTCTAACACATACATTTCAATTTCCGCTAATCTACGTTTATCACCAGCGTACCACTTAATGACTTCTGTAGGATCCTCATAAGCTGCTGCAACTTTCGCTAAATGTTTTTGTACACGATCATAATCTGGTTTGATTTTTTTCTGCTTTACAAACTCACCAATCAACACGCCCAGCATAACATTTCTTTTTGCAGCATCTTTAATGTGTGCATCTTCCTCTTCTGTATGGTGATGCTCTTTATTGCCATGATGAGGATGAACTTCATCATGAACACGCTTAGCTTCCTGAGCAATAAGTGCATTTGGAACTTCAATAGGATTTTGTTCAATTAACAAATCAAATATCTTAGCTTTTAATTTAGAATTAATTAAACGCTCTACTTCGCGTTCTAAATTTTTTCTGATTTCTGAACGCAGCTCTTCAATGTTTCCACTTTTTATCCCGAACTTTTTAACGAGATCTTCATTCATAGCGGGTACATGCGGTTCTGAAATTTTCTTTGCTGTAATAGTGAAATCCGCAACTTTTCCTGCAAGGTCTTTTGAAAAGTAATCTTTTGGAAATGTCACTTTAATGACTTTCTCTTCACCTTTCTTGATACCCATCACGCCTTCTTCAAAACCAGGGATCATAGAATTGCTGCCTAGTATGAGAGGATAATCATGAGCTTCGCCGCCTGCAAAAAATTCACCGTCAATTGCACCGCGGAAATCAATTACAGCTTGATCTTTATCTTTAGCTGCGCGATCGACTTCTTTCCACGTAGTATGCTGTTCACATAAACGTTCAATCACTTTTTCAACATCTGCATCTGTAATCGTTGAAACTTCTTTTTCTAATTTCTTAACTTCAAAATTAATGGTTTCGATTTCAGGCATGATTTCAAATGTTGCGACATATTCTAAGGGTTCACCTGGGGTGATATTTTTAGGCTCTACAGTAGGAGGTGCGCCTACAGGATTTAATTTTTCTTGTTCTATTGCTGCATAGAGGGAGGATTGAATCACATCGCTGAGCGCTTCTTGTCGCGCTGCATTGCCATAAATCTGCTTGATATGGGACAAAGGTACATTTCCAGGGCGAAAACCCTTTACCTTAGCGGTCTTTGCTAGATTAGCAATCCGCTTATCAAAAGCTTCCTCAAGTTGCGTTACAGGAACTGTCACAGTAATGCGTCTCTCAAGCTTAGTTGTTGCTTCAACAGATACTTGCATAATAACCTCAATGTTAACCTAAAAATAGAGTTTTTGAATAACCATAAAAAAATAAGGGGCTTCCTTCGAAAGGACGTCCCTTTTATTAGCATTATAGTAAAAAATGCTCAGTAATGAAACCGAAGAATAATCATTAATTTTCAATGGATGTAACCGATTACACATATTTGGTGCGAAAGGAGAGACTCGAACTCTCACGGGTTTCCCCACTGGAACCTAAATCCAGCGCGTCTACCAACTCCGCCACTTTCGCATATAGGACACTAGAAGATAGACTGCCATCTTCTTATACTTTTACAAAATAGGCCTTAGCCTAAGTATGATGGGCCGTGTTGGGATCGAACCAACGACCCGCTGATTAAGAGTCAGCTGCTCTACCAACTGAGCTAACGGCCCTGTTAAACACTTATAACTGGGGTGAACGATGGGGCTCGAACCCACGACAACCGGAATCACAATCCGGGGCTCTACCAACTGAGCTACGCCCACCACGCTAGAAACTAAAACTCACTCAAGCTAAATACTAGTTTCTAGAATGGTGCGCCTGACAGGACTCGAACCTGTTACCCTCGCCTTAGAAGGGCGATGCTCTATCCGGATGAGCTACAGGCGCCAATAATTAATGGTCGGGGTAGAGGGATTCGAACCCCCGACATCCTGCTCCCAAAGCAGGCGCGCTACCAGACTGCGCTATACCCCGTACCGAACCTATCTTTTCAACAAACAACGGACGGCATCATACTAGCCACTGAAGTGTTATGTCAATTGATAAAACACGAAAAAGTAAGCTTTATTCTTCGGTGATTATTCGTGTAAATATTGTATAATTCAAATAATTAACACAACGCCACTCTGGTTATACTCAATGACAGCACAAATTATAGATGGAAAAGCCATAGCCGCCGGGGTTCGCAAGGACATAAAAGCAGAAATCGACGCCAGACTCAATAAAGGCTTAAGACAACCGGGCTTAGCGGTTATCTTGATAGGTGATGATCCCGCCTCGACTATTTATGTACGAAATAAACGTCAAGCTTGTGAAGAAGTAGGGATAAAATCGTTTTACCACGAGCTGCCCTCTTCTTTTTCTCAAGAAGCACTCATTACGTTAATTACCCAATTAAACCAAGATACCCAAGTGGATGGCATTTTAATACAACTACCTCTCCCCAGTCATTTTGAAAGCGATAAAGTCATAGAGTGCATCGCTCCCGAAAAAGATGTAGATGGCTTCCACCCCTATAATTTAGGCCGATTAGCGCAAAGACGCCCGCTGCTACGCCCTTGCACGCCTTATGGTGTCATTACCCTGCTGGACCACATCAAAATACCCTGCAAAGGTCGGCATGCGGTTATTGTGGGTGCATCCAACATAGTGGGCTTGCCTATGTCACTCGAATTATTAATGGCAGGATGCACGATTACCGTTTGCCATAGCTTAACTGAAGACCTTTCTGACTATGTTAAACAAGCCGATATTTTAGTCTCTGCTGCTGGATCTCCAGGCATCATCAAAGGTGCATGGATAAAACCAGGCGCTACTGTCATTGATATAGGCATAAACCGATTAGAAGACGGAACTATCACCGGCGATGTAGAATTTAACGCTGCTATCAAAAATGCAGCTTGGATCACACCGGTTCCAGGAGGGGTCGGTCCTATGACAGTTGCCACTTTGTTAAAAAATACGCTGAGCGCCACCGCCAGGTATGATAATACTTAAAGGATAAGTATCATCCCCCATTGATTGACACAAACCGTAACCGTATACTCAATTTTTTTAGAATATGGATTAAGGATAAATTCCATGCAACAAATAGCAAAAGATTTTGCTGAGCGTTTAAATAAATGCCTAGATGAACTTAACATGCCAGTTAATAGCAGAGAAAGATCTGTCATGCTAAGCAAAATGCTAGACATCCCTAAACAACAAGCGTGGAGCTTGATAGAAGGCCAACTGATTCCGAATGATGTTTTGCTGCAGCAAATTGCAGATGAACTTGAAGTTGAAACGGATTGGCTGCAAGGCAAAAAAAAATAATTATTTTTATGATGAAAGATATTCACTGATTAGTACATGCTGGGAACTTTCCCTCTGTTGCGATTGCGACAGAGTTACTGCAATCCACTATGGACATGGGCAACCAAGCTATTTCCTTAGGGTCTATTTTTCTTTTCAAAACCATACTGAATTTCTTCCAGCGATTTTGCCTTTGTTTCCGGCAAGAAAAACAAAGTTAACACAAAATAACACGCGCTGAAGAAAGCAAATAACCAATACGTTTGCGCAATTCCAACATGCTTAACTAATGGTAAGAAATAAACGGATAATGCTGTCGCTGCAAGCGAATTAAAAAACAAACAGATTGCAATCCCTTTTCCGCGTACACGTGTAGGAAATAATTCAGAGATAGCAAGCCATACCACTACCCCCGGCCCTATCGCAAAAAAGACAATAAATAACAATAACCCTATCAATGACAACAAACCCAAATAATGAGAGCTAGCTAAAAAATAACTGACAACACCTAAATAAATTTCTGAAGCTGCAACACCCAACACACCTATCAATAACAAAGGTCGGCGCCCTAATGTATCGATAAACAAAATCGCTACCAACGTAAAAATAAAATTAAGAGCCCCTATTCCTACAGAACCTAACATGGCTAATAAATTCGAATCTACGCCAGCATTTTTTAATATTAAAGGCGCATATTGTAAAAAAGAATTAATACCCGTCAGCTGATTGAACACAGCGATTAATATTGCGATGATAGAAGGCGTCCAAGCTTGTGTGCTAAAAAACGTTTTCCATGATTCATGCTCTTGATGAATACTTTTTTCGATTAAATCAAAATCTTTTTCTACATCAGAATCCAAGTGATAAATTTGGCGTAATATCTTTTTTGCTTTTTCTTTTTGATTGTTTTCCATCAACCAACGCGGTGTTTCTGGCAGCATTAAAATACCAAAAAATAAAATGAATGCTGGAATAAATAGCACACCAAACATAGCACGCCAATTACCAGAAGGCGTGAAAATAAGGTCCACAAAATAGGCCAACACAATACCGAAGGTCAGTAATAATTGAAAAAAAGTAATATATTTTCCGCGATCTTTGCTAGGCACTATTTCAGTAACATACAGAGGTACAGCAACAACTACCATTCCTACCCCTACACCTAAAAACAATCGCGCGCTAAAAATCCAAACAAAAGAATTTGCTATCAGTACTAATGAAATTCCTATGATAAATATGAAAGCCGATGCGGCAATTAAAAAACGTCTTCCATAATAATCCCCTATGGGCCCTGCTAATAACGTTCCAACTAACCCACCCCCTAACACGGCTCCTACTATCCATCCTATTTGTGCATCTGTCATAGGAATGGTATTTCGTATAAATAATAATGCGCCTGAGATCACCCCCATGTCATAGCCATAAAGGATTCCACCTACACTCACAAGAGCGGCAATCCAAAAAACAAATTTATTTTTTTGACGCGGCATACTGACACCTTAGGGTAAAAAAAAACTTCTCAGTATCTTAGCAAATACGAGAAGTTTTTAATTTTCTATGAATTCATTTTATGAAACTTGAGTCGCATATTTATCATGGTAGTCTTTAGCCTGACGCTTTGCATCAGCAATATCTTCAGGTTTCATATGAGCCACTAGGCTATCGCGTGATTTTATAGCAGTATTGCGAATCTGTGTGTTACTGGATGTTGAAGCTAAATCTAACCAAATATAAGCCTCTTTATAAGCTAATTTATTAGCATAAATTGTGCCTAAAGCTAATTGCGCAGTATCCATGCCTTGTTTTGCTGCTGCAGTAAACCAAGTAATTGCAGCTTGCGGATCAGCTTCTACACCTTGTCCTTTTTGAGAAAGAGTCGCTACCATATATTGCGCTTTTGCTAAGCCTTGCTTAGCAGCGGTTAAATACCATTGATAAGCTTTCACTGGATCTTTGGGTATACCGTCACCATTGTAATACATATAGGCTACAGCAAATTGAGCTTCAGCAAATCCCTCTTCTGCTGCTTTAGTATACCACTCAAGAGCATGTTGAGGATTTTTTGCAGGCCCTACACCGGTCTGAGCTAAATATCCCAAAAGAAAATCTGCTCGTGGATAATTTTGAGCGGATGCTTGTGTCAACCAACTCATTGCCTGTTTTGAATCTATAGGCGTACCCCATCCGTTATAGTACATAACACCTAAATTATATTGGGCTATAGCTAAACCTTGCTTAGCAGCTAAGGTATACCATTTTAACGCTTGCACTTTATCCACTGGAACACCTTTGAGGCCAGCCGCATAAACCGAACCTAGCAAAGCTTGTGATTTTGCAAAACCATCATTAGCCGAAGATGTGAATAGACTAAATGCCTTAATTAAATCTGCAGGAATTCCTTCACCGTTGTAATACAACAAACCCAAATTATATTGGGCAGGCAAAACACCTTGCGATGAAGCTTTATCAAACCAACTCGCTGCTTGCTGTAAATTTTTTCCTACCGTTATCCCTTCGCTATAAATTATACCCATCATATATTGAGCTAACGAATAATTTTCCATAGCCGATTGTCTATACATTGTCACTGCTTGATCTAATGCTTTTGGAACACTCACGCCATAAAAATACATTGTAGCCAATTCATATTGCGCAGGTGGAAAAGCTTGCTGGCTTGATTTCAAGTACCAAGCAACAGCTAATTGTTCATCTTTACTTGGCAGCCCTAGACCTGTTTGATATAAATAACCTAATTGAAATTGCGCTATTTTGTCGCCTTGCTCAGCGAGTGGTTTGTAAATATCAAGAGCTTGCTCGTATTTTTTATCAACCATAGCCTGATAACCGGCTTTCAGTTGTTCTCCAACATTTACACTAGGCGGAATACTCAGAGGAGCGGCTTGAGGAATGCCCTGAAGAGGCATGGGATGTGTATCGGCAGCAATAACTGTTGTACTCATAGTTAGGGCTAGCACTAACCCTGTTAACTTTGCAAACTCCGTCATCCCTCTCTCCTTAATCCATTCCATCAATAGTAATATTATAATACAATATAATAAATATTATTCCGCTTGTTTCAAACCTTCCTTAACTTTAATTTCCGCTTCAGATAATACTTGTGCAATAGCTGCCACTACGGTATCAATTTGATCTGTTGTAATCATCAAAGGAGGCGCCAATCGAATGACAGTGCCATGTGTATCTTTTGTTAATACACCCAGTTTTAATAACATTAAACAAAGCGCGTGCGCAGAAAGATAGCCTGGTTTAATCGACAATCCGACTAACAAACCTTTTCCTCTCACTTCTTGAATAAGTGGAGAATGCAACTTACTTAACGCGGTAAATAAATAACGACCTGATGACTCAGCCTGTGTTATTAAATTTTCTTCTAATAAAACATTGAGTGCCCCTAAAGCGACTGCAGATGCTAATGGATTCCCGCCAAATGTACTGCCATGATCACCCGGTGTGAAAACATTCATGACATCATGTCGGCATAAAAATGCAGAAACAGGTAACAATCCTCCGCCTAATGCTTTTCCGAGTAACACAGCATCTGGTTTAACCCCTTCATGATCAGAAGCTAAAAACTTTCCTGTGCGCCCCATGCCTGTTTGAATTTCATCACAAATAAGTAATACATTATTTTTTTTACAGATCGCAGCGCAAGCTTTAAGATAACCTTCAGGAGGAACAATAATTCCATTCTCACCTTGAATAGGCTCTACCAAAAAAGCCGCCGTGTTAGGCGTAATAGCCGACTCTAAGGCTTTGACATCACCAAAAGGAATCTGTTTAAAACCTGGGGGAAAAGGACCAAAACCGGATCGGTATTGTGGTTCGGTTGACATACCCACTATCGCAATAGTACGTCCATGAAAGTTCCCTTCACAGACAATAATTTCGGCAGCATTCTCAGGCACCTTCTTGACAGTATAAGCCCATTTGCGTGCCGCCTTTAATGCAGTCTCTACGGCTTCAGCACCTGTGTTCATGGGTAACGCTCTATCTTGCCCCGTTAACTCACACAGCTTTTTTAAAAATGCGCCTAATTTATCGCTATAAAAAGCACGAGAAACGACAGCTAGCTTAGAGGCTTGTTGAGTTAAAATATTGACTAACTTGGGATGACAATGACCATGACTCACTGCGGAATACGCACTCATCATATCGATATAACGATTACCAGAGGTATCCCAAACATATACACCTTCTCCACGCGTTAGAACAACAGGTAATGGTTTATAGTTATGCGCACCGAATAATTCTTCACTTTCTATATTGGAATCCATTTCACTAACCTCCTTTGCCTTATCTTACTCTATAGAACGTACATGACAAAGAGTAAATACAAGATAAGAAGAGAGCGCTTTCGATAGATATGTCTCACAGAAACCTATCTAGCTGAAAGTGGAAACATGTGGGGCGCATTAGGCTGCTATCTTCTGTCAAGCTCACAACGCCTCAAGACCGTCTCCTGTTACATGGTGTAAAGCTCTGGACAACACCATCGAAAACACTCAACTAGAGTATAGGAAAGATTTGGCAGAATACAAGGGTAAACATGATTAAATTTTAGCCTATCTGATTCTACAGGCTATTTTACTAGCTTGATTAAACTAAGTTTTTTGTATCGCCTTTCCCCACCCTTAAGATATTCACTTCACCTTCAGATAAATCCACGACAGTTGTCGGCGTCATGCCGCAAGGGCCGCCATCGATAACAAGATCCACTCTATTCTTCATCAAATTATAAATATCTTCTGCGTCTGTCTCTGGATACTCTTGATCAGGCAATAAAAGGGTGACACTCATTAATGGCTCGCCCAGTTCATCTAATAAAGCGCGAACGATATTATTATCTGGAACACGTAAACCTATAGTATTCCGTTTAGGCTGCAACAAACGGCGTGGTACTTCACGCGTGCCATTTAAAATAAAAGTATAGGGCCCTGGGATATGAGCCTTTAACAATCGAAATGCAGCATTATCTAAAACTGCATAAGTCCCCAATGCAGAGAGATTCCTGCAAATTAAAGTGAAGTTATGGTTATCCTCAAGCTGACGTATCTGCTTAATTCTCTCCAGTGCTGCTTTATTAGCAATCTGACATCCCAGTGCATAGCCAGAATCGGTAGGATAAATAATCACCCCGCCATTCTGAATAATTTTAACAGCCTGTTTAATCAGGCGTAATTGAGGATTCTCTGGATGTATAACTAAAAACTCACTCATGATGACTATCCCTGTCTAGATATAAATATGAAAATTTTCATAAAGTTGATAACATAACCTCATTTAAATTCTCACATAAAGTTGAAGTCATGGCACGAAAAAAAATGAAACTTAGAGTACCGACAGAAACATTCACGGCAACCGTTAACGCACTCAGTCACGATGGTCGCGGCGTTGTAGCTAACCCTAAACATAAAACAGCTTTTGTCAGTGGCGCCCTACCCGGTGAAGAAATCACATTCAAACTCACCAAACTGCACGCTAAATATAATGAAGGCGAAGCGTTAAAAATTATCACATCTTCACCTCATCGCGCCACTCCAGAATGCGCTCATTTTGGAATTTGCGGTGGCTGCAGTATGCAACATCTCACAATGACAGAACAAATTCTTTTTAAACAGCAAGCATTGCTGGCCCAACTCAAACACTTTGGCCGCGTTGAACCCGAGATCATACTACCTCCTCTCGTCGGTAAAAACACAGGTTATCGCCGCAAAGCAAGATTAGGTGTAAGTTATCGAGAAAAGAAAGGCAAACTCGTCATTGGATTTAGAGAAAAATCCAGCCGATTTTTGGCAGAAATTGACAAGTGTCCCATACTGCATGAAAGCGTTAGCACGCTTATTCCTGAGATGAAAACTCTTATTGAGAGCTTAAGCCAATTTGAAAATATTCCTCAAATAGAAATCGCAATCGGAGACACACAGACTGCTCTTGTGTTTAGACACTTAACTGATTTATCCAATGAAGATCTTTTAAAATTAAAACACTTTGCAAAACTGCATCAGCTAGAACTTTATTTACAACCCAACTCGCCTGCAAAAACACATAAGCTATGGCCAGAAGATAACACCGAAAGATTAAGTTATCGTTTAGATCATTACGATTTAGAAATGTTATTTCATCCATTGGACTTTACTCAGGTCAATGCAGAAATAAATAATTTGATGATCAAGAGCGCACTGGAATTATTAGATTTAAAAAACACTGACAACGTGCTCGATTTGTTTTGCGGCTTGGGTAATTTCACTCTACCTATTGCACGCTACGCCCAACATGTCACAGGCATAGAAGGCAGTGAAGCTATGGTAGACCGCGCTAAAGAAAATGCATTACACAACAACATTGCTAACACTGACTTTTATGCTGCAAATTTAGCTGCAATTCCAGCAACACTCCCTGTTGCCGCAATGAAAAAATATGACAAAGTGTTATTAGACCCGCCTCGCACTGGTGCAAAAGAAATTATCAATTTAATCCCTAAGCTTGCACCTAAAACCATAGTCTATGTTTCTTGTAACCCAGCAACACTGGCTAGAGATGCAGGAGAGCTAGTGCACAAACAAGGTTATAAGCTAAAAAAAATTGGCGTCATCAATATGTTTCCACACACAAGTCACATTGAAGCGATTGCGTTGTTTACTATTTAACGTTTTGAGAGCGGAGTGGTTGTTGTGGTGTTGGTGTTTTAAACAAAAAAAAAAAAAAAATAAATATTTTATAAACCGCACCAAACAAAAAAAAAAACAAAAAAAAACCCAACCCAATAAACCCCCACCACAAAATTAACAAATTTAAAAAAAGAAAAACGACCTTGTATGGAAAAAATTT
>JARLJN010000098.1 GCA_031291255.1 Gammaproteobacteria bacterium | reverse complement strand
CTAAACATTTATGAGAAAGATGACACACGTGTCGTAGCGCTTTACCGTGGTCTTTATAACGCACTAAAAGTGAATGGAACGTTAATCTGCAGCGCACTTTCTACACCCCCCTCTGCTGATGCACAAACCGAATGGGATATGTCTAAGATCGATCAACCTAACTTACAAACTGCCGGTGCACTATTTAGAACTGTATTAGAAGCTACTTGGGCAAATTTCCGATCTTCAGAAAAAACCTGCGCCCAATTAAAGGAAGCTGGGTTTGAGGATGTAGAAATTCATTGGGACAGTCAACGAATCTTTCCAACTTTTACGGCGAGGAAAGCTGCATTACGTTGTTAATTTCAGAAATCCGAAAATCCAATGTAAAATCGCTCCAAGCCCGATCTTTTTGGTGGATGGAGCATGGAGCGATTTGCCCCCATTACTTTACCGCCTTCATATATAACTATTGAAATTGATTGTATTTAAGAGATATCGCCAATTATTTTCATTCAACTTTGGTCAACGCCCAAGAAAGAGAAATGACCCACCCAATAAAAGTGAAACCAAGAAATAAGTTTAAAACAAATATAGCATAACGATTATGATGTTTTCTTTTAAGAGCAACTAACGAAGGCATAAAATAAATGATACCTATAAGAAAAAGTAAGCCGATTGCTAAGAGCCGTCCGATTAAAATACACATAAGTTGTTATTATTCACATATCAATTGAGTTATCGTTGGTATTGGTGAATTATAATTCATGTAATAGATGTTTTCTATTTATTTGATCAATTCTACCTGTGTGAAGATATTTCGAAATCCAGAGTCAAATCCCCCGATGACCCATTTTTAAAATATCCTAATCCTCAAAGTGCAATGGGGCGATTTCGATTATTGGGGTCAGGCATGACGAATGGGCTTTCAGATGTCTATTTGTCATGTCTGACCCTGGGGATGCTGGGATGTGTTAATACAATTACCATAGAATACAAGCCATCAAATCAGTTAGTTCCCAACCTCACTTTTACAGTTAATATCCAAAAGGCTTACTCCCAAGCCGTTACCACTAGGATTTCAAGGATAGCCATTGCATCCCTATAAGTGCCTGCTATAATATAGATAGGCACTTAATTATATATAATTTATATTATTTTCTTATATTCAATATGTTACACATATTTATTATCATATTAATGTAATGTTTTTTATAGTTTTTTTATTACATAGGTAGCATATGAAATCAGCAAGTGACAGCATCCTACGACGTATTCGTGCCAAACAGCGCGGATGGGTCTTTACGCCCAAAGATTTCATTGATCTCGCCACCCGCAACACAATTGGAACCACACTTCACCGCCTTGCCAAAAAAGGACTTATCCGCAAATTAGGCCATGGAATATATGACTTTCCGGCAAAACACCCAAAATTAGGCACACTTGCCGCAAACCCTGACGCCGTTGCAAGAGCAATAGCAGCACGATCAGGTGACATCATTCAACCAAGTGGCGCTCAATCGGCAAATCAGCTAGGGCTCGACACCCAAGTGCCGGCGAAACCCTCCTATATTACATCAGGAAATTCGATACAAAAAAAAATCGCACATTACCCAATCACACTTAATCATTCTAAGTTTTTAAATAAAACACCATTAAGCATGAATGTCGTCAAAGTCATTAATGCATTACACCACATGGGAAAGAATAATATTACTGAAGACATGGTAAAGAAATGCAGCAAGATACTATCAAAAAAAGACAAATCACAACTTAAAAAAATCCTGGTTCAATTACCCGGCTGGATGATTCATTTTATATTAAAAATAATAGGAAACTAAAATGCAGGAATTGCTTAAAGCTAGCCGAGAAGAGCGCGCCAAATATTTTCAAGAAGCAACCGCACGCTCTAAAAACATTAAAAATGTCATAATTATTGAGAAAGATTTTTGGGTATGCTGGACACTAGATCAAATGTTTTCGAATCCCGCGCTGTCACCACATGTCACCTTTAAAGGCGGCACCTCGCTTTCAAAATGCTATAACATTATTGACCGCTTCTCTGAGGACATTGATCTAACTTTATCAAAACAATACATAGGCATTACTGCCGAGAACGATCCCGCTACCGCTACGAGTAACAATCAACGCAGCAACCGATTAGAGGAACTTTCTCAAAAAGTCAAAAACAAGATAACCAACAACGTTAAACCACTACTGACAGAAGAATTCAGAAAAAATATCGCAACTTATTTTGATGACACTGAATGGCAATTAGAAACTGACGAAAAAGACGAGCAAAGTCTTATATTTCACTATCCAAGCTGTTTTGAAAAGAAATCGGATGGATATATTCAATCATCCATCAAATTAGAATTTGGGGCACGCGGTGATATTAGCCCGTGTGAAACCAAGACAGTAACTACCTATGCACAACAACTTTTACCAGAGTTATTTGATTCGCCAACAGAGATAACAGTAACTGCACTAGCCGCTAAACGCACCTATTGGGAGAAGATAACCCTACTTCATGCTGAATATCACCGTGACCATAAAAAACCACTCCCCAGTCGACTGTTTCGCCACTATTACGACATTGCAATGCTAGACAAAAATAATCTGACACACGATGCCATGCAAGACACAGCACTATTAAGCGATGTCGTGCGAAACAAAGCCATTTATTTTCCATCCAAATGGGCAAACTATGACGAAGCCAATATTGGAACCTTGCGCATTTATCCCAACGAAGCATTTATCGAACAATTAAAACAAGATCATAGAAATATGAGCGAGATGTTTTTTGGCAATGCACCTGATTTTAACGATACTCTATCAGCAATACAGAATATTGAACGAGTGATAAACAAGAAATAGCGCGAGGGACATAATCACGAAAGACAATATAAAAAACCTACAGGGTCTATCCCCTAGCACACATTGAAATCTAAAAAGCATCAAGCACAACATATCTAACCATGCTACATGTTAGTACTCGGTACCGTTTTATCTTCTCATTTGACGATTTCTGTTGAGAAATGCACAACTCAACGGTTACTTACCCGCTGCCTTCTTCATTACATCAAGCTCTTTCTCACAAATCACAATCCTCTCCCCAGGCGTTTTGATGAACTCATATATACCCTGCGGGCGAATCCCTGAAAAGTGATCGAATTGCTTAAGCTCCGCAAGTTTTAGAGAGACCTTTTTCTGAACGTCATCAATTGCTTCCTTGTATTTATACTCACTTTCATTTTCATCGTTACCGTATTCAACTATACCCACCTGGTGTAACTCTGTTAATGATTGCGCTTCAACATTCTCGCCAGCCAAATATCTTTCTTGTAGTGGAATCAAGAAAACATATTTACAATTTTCAAGTATGTCCGTATCTGCATGAGCAATAAATGTATTCCGTATCTCCATCATTAAGTCGTGTGTTGCCATATATATTTTTGGCACAAAATCCCTATTAAGCCACACACCTCTTTCATTTCCTTTCGTAAAGCACTTCCCATATGTGATAAAAAAAGCCCTAAAAAGAGCTTTTGCTAAGACAATATTTTCCTTTGCAACCCCATCCCTCAATAATCGTTCATATTCAGAATAATATAATAATGCTTCTCGTAAATCTTTATCTATTAAAGTATATGCACAAATTGATTTTGATTGTTTTGTCTGTATCTCAAATACTGTACATTCAGATGCATCCTTCGAATTAAAGTGGTATATAGCTAGGGAAACCATTTCCCTTAAAAGTTATTTTCTGAAACCAGTGATTTGATACCTTACTCCATTTATTATTTTCCATAAATATTCCACTCCTTTTTTCACTTCGCTTAGTTAAGAAAAAATCTAAACTTGTTCCTCAACTCTCCGCTCAAATCGATTTTTTTTATGCTGATTATAATCACTTAAATAATCATATATAACTTTTAATGTCATTGATTTGGTAATGTCACTCACTGACTCATAATTTGTTAAACTTATATTAAAGTAGTCACTCGAGAAAATTTCATTTTTATCTTTATCGTTAACACTTAAATCATTGAATACTTTATTCGCTTTATCAATGAATACACTTAAAGCTAACAATGTATCAGGTGCAATTCTAAGACAATGCCTTTCTAACGAAAAAGGATTAGCTTCTTTAAATAACATTTCTGCAGATTTATCTTCATACTCTCGAACACCATAAAAGAATTTAAAATCATTAATGTCTTTAATTACATCGATAATTGAAAAAGCGGCATTCATATACTCAATCACATACACATGTTTATGTGAAATATCAGCTAGATATTTCTTTAATTCGTCTGTCATTTTTAAAATTTCAATGGCCCGGTGCCATTTCACATTATTGTTTTCACGTTCATTTAAAAGAGATGCTGCATTAGCAAAATAAGATTTTACCTGCTCTAAACACAGCAAAGAACGCTGATATTTACTATCACTTAAAATTTTACGCCAAGTAGTAATCAGACCTACCAATGCAACTATACTTGCACATGTTGACACAACCACACCAAAGGCAGTCCAATTGAAAGCGGTACCATCCTTTAAAGCAGGCATTGCTATAAAATAAATCTCGTTCATTTCCCCTCACTTCATTACCCGATTATAATTAAAACCCAAACTTAAATAGACGGGAGGCAATCTTACCATACGGTATAATCAAAAAAATCCCTGCTAACTACTTCATCATTGAGCATATGGACGCGGGTTCAATTGATCTTTAAGTACCGATTGCTAGGGGCTTTTATGGGGGCATTTTTTTCGAAAAATTTTCACAAAAACACTATAAAAATAGCAATAATTCAATGAAATAAATTCCCGCCGCCTCCACAAATTAACAAGAAAGGCCTCTGATTTTAGAGGCCTTTTTTTATACCTAGAGGAATCAACATGTCACTTATGCGCAGCCCTGCTCTATCACATACACACTCAAGCTCAGACAAACTCTCAAAAGCTGAAATAACCCATGAAATGGAAAAAATTCACGAACGTCTTAGCAAACATTTTGAATCTGAACCTGAAAAAAGAGACGCTTTTTTAAAAACCTTAGAAGAATTAAGCGAGTTTGAATTAGGACGTTTTTTAATTAAAAACAAAGGCGCACTCAGTGGATATTGGACTTGGTATATTATTTTGGGTTTCAACAATCATCAAGTCACTTCTACACTTGAAAAATTTATACTTGAGAAAGCCCCCATCATTCTCGCCACCCGCGAACGCTTTGGTATTTTTCAACCATTATTAACAAAACATATGACTTCCAACAGCGTTGTTTGCTCCATCCCCTGCGGTATGATGGCTGATTTACTCACTTTACAGTTACCAGAAAATATTAAAGAAATACGATTTGTAGGAATCGATCTTGATGAAATGACAT